>JBAQGU010000409.1:0-6537 GCA_049287975.1 Roseiarcus sp. | reverse complement strand
GTCGAACACATCGCCAAGGAGGCGGAGTTGACGAAGGTCAGCGCCGCGACGGCGCTCGAAGCCGTGCTCGACGGCATCGCCAAATCTCTCAAGAAAGGCGACGAAGTCCGATTGGTCGGCTTCGGCACCTTCTCGGTGCGCGAGCGCGCCGCCGGCAAAGGCCGCAATCCGGCCACCGGGAAGGAGATCAAGATTGCGGCCTCCAAGAACGCGCGCTTCAAAGCTGGCGCCGCCCTGAAGGCGAGCCTGAATACGAAGAAGGCGGCGAAAAAGTAGGGTCGCCAAAGCGTCTGGAAGCCATAAATCGGCGGGAGCAGGTGCGACGAGATCGCACTTTTCCGATGGCGAGCCTGTGGGTTGACCTCTTCAGCCGAGGAGGGGCGTCTGTCGAGAAGACGTGATGACGAGAGGGCTTGGCCTCGCGCGGCCGAAAGTATAGTGTTGATGCGGGAACCGGCGCCATTCACACGGCCGGAGAAGGGCGGTTAGCTCAGTTGGTAGAGCATCTCGTTTACACCGAGAGGGTCGGCGGTTCGAGACCGTCACCGCCCACCACTCTGTGCGTAGCGACGACGCCGCGCTTGGCGTCCTTCCGTCGTGGGCTCGCCGTGCTACTCGCGATGCTCGCCGTGTCGCTCGTCGCCCCGGCGGCGCGCGCCCAACAGAGCCCGATGAAATTTCGCGTGGCGCGAATGGACTCTGCCTCCTGCGGCGCCAATTGCCCGCGGGTCGTCGTGGCGGAAGGCGTAATCGAGGAAGGCACGCCGCTCGAATTCATTGATTTCATGCGGACGGCCGTTTATTCCTCCGGTTTGCGCAGCGTGGTGTTTCTGAATTCGCCGGGCGGGAATGTCGTGGCCTCGATGGAGCTGGGCATGGCGTTTCGCCAGCTGCACGTCGCCGCGGTCGTCGCCGGCTTCGGCAACGACGGCGCGGAATCCGGCCCGGTCGCCGGCGAATGCGCGTCGGCCTGCGTCTACGCGTTCATGGGAGCGGTTCGCCGCGTGGCGCCTCCGGTCAGTCGCGTCGCCCTCCACAAGATGTCCGTGACCCTGTCCGGCGAGGGCGCTGACACCGGAGTCTATCGGCGCTTCGCCGACCCGCAGATGGTTGCTCTGCTCTCGCATTACGCCTCACGCATGGGGGTGAGTCCCGATCTCGTCCGCACCGCCGAAGGGCTTCTGCCCGATCACATTCTAATACTGAGTTCGAAGGTAATTGCGCGCTGGCGACTTGCGGTGCCTCGATTGTAGGCGCGGCGAACCCTCTGGGATTGCGCGGCGCGCTTGACTCGCTTGGCGTCGTGGCCTATCCGGCTCGCGCAACGGGGGAGTAGCTCAGTTGGTTAGAGCGCCGGCCTGTCACGCCGGAGGTCGCGGGTTCAAGTCCCGTCTCTCTCGCCACCGTTTGCGGCTGCGCCGGGCGATCGAAATTCTGCCGGCAACACGCTAGTCGCGGCGTTTGCACCGCTGCCAATAATCAAAAATTGGTATCGGCGCGTTTCGTCTTGCAAGCTACGCTGCACTGCGATACGCCTGCCGCCGTCCCGACGCGGTGGCGTCCGCTTCGCGTCCGAGAAGCGATTACCGGCGAAGCCACCGATTCCAAATTCCGGCGCAGGGGCGTTGCGCCAGGAATCCCGAGGACAGGCCAGCGGTCGTTTCGAACGTGGGCCGGTCGACGACAAGGAGGCCCTGTGCCGAGCCTGATATCCGATTACCTTCCGCTCGTCGTCTTCATCGCGCTGGGAGCGCTCATCAGCGGCGTCCTGCTCGTCGCGCCGTTTCTGGTCGCTTACAAGAGTCCCGACGCGGAGAAATTGTCCGCCTACGAGTGCGGTTTCAATCCGTTCGACGACGCCCGGATGAAGTTCGACGTGCGCTTTTATCTCGTCTCGCTGTTGTTCATCATCTTCGATCTCGAAGTCGCCTTCCTCTTTCCCTGGGCGCTGGCGTTTCACGACATCGGGGCCTACGGCTTCTGGTCGATGATGATCTTCCTCGGAGTTCTCACGATCGGCTTCGTCTACGAATGGAACAAAGGAGCGCTGGAATGGGATTGAACCCAAGTTCCTTGGTCGCGCCCCGTCCGCATGGCGTTCTCGATCCCGCCACCGGCAAGCCCGTGGGCGCGAGCGAACCGTTTTTCGGGAACGTCAGCGACCAGCTCGCGGACAAAGGTTTTCTCGTCACCTCAACTGAGGACCTGATCCAATGGGCGCGCACGGGCTCGCTGATGTGGATGACGTTTGGCCTCGCGTGCTGCGCGGTCGAAATGATGCAGCTTTCGATGCCGCGATATGACGTCGAGCGATTTGGCTTCGCGCCGCGAGCGAGCCCGCGCCAGTCCGACGTGATGATCGTGGCGGGCACGCTGACCAACAAGATGGCCCCGGCCCTGCGCAAGGTCTACGACCAGATGCCGGAGCCGCGCTACGTGATTTCGATGGGCTCTTGCGCCAACGGCGGCGGCTACTATCACTATTCGTATTCGGTCGTGCGTGGCTGCGATCGCATCGTGCCGGTGGACATCTACGTGCCGGGTTGCCCGCCGACCGCGGAGGCGCTGCTTTACGGCGTCTTGATGTTGCAGAAGAAAATCAGGCGCACGGGGACGATCGAAAGATGAACCTATTTGACTGAGGCTTCATGGACGCGAGGTTGAAATCCATCGGCGATAAGGCTTTGTCGGCGCTTCCGGGCGCGGTTCTAGACGCCCACCTTGCCCATGGCGAATTGACGCTGACGGCGGAAGCCGGGCGCATCGTCGAGGTCCTCACCTTCTTGCGGGACGACCCCGCCTGTCAGTTCTTCTGCTTCACCGACCTCAGCGGCGCCGACTATCCCGAGCGCGAGAAGCGGTTCGAAATCATCTACCAGTTGCTCTCGCCGACGCGCAATCAACGCGTCCGGGTGACGATCTCGACGGACGAGAAGACGCCTGTGCCTTCGACGATCTCCGTATTTCCCGCCGCCGATTGGTATGAGCGCGAAGTCTATGACTTTTTCGGCGTCATGTTCGACGGCCACCCCGACCTGCGCCGGATCCTGACCGACTACGGCTTCGACGGGTATCCCCTGCGCAAGGACTTCCCGATGACCGGCTACGTCGAGGTCCGATGGGACGACGAAGAAAAACGCGTCCGCTACGATCCGGTGCGGCTGACGCAGGAGTTCCGGCAATTCGATTTTCTCAGCCCTTGGGAGGGCCCGCCGCTGCCCGGGGATGAGAAGGCGAAGTGAGCGGGAACAGGCAGTGGCCAGAAGGCAGTAGGCAGTGGGCGAGATCAAGTCGCACCGCGATCTCGAGGCTTGGCAGGATGGCATGACGCTTTGCAGTGGTCTCCAACGAGCAATGGAGCGGTAATATGAGCGTACGAAGCGCCCGCGCTGCGCACTGCGCACTGCCTACCGCCTACTGCCGTGAGAGGTCGCACCCATGACCGAACAGAACCTCCGCACCTTCTCGATCAATTTCGGCCCGCAGCATCCTGCCGCGCACGGTGTGTTGCGCCTCGTGCTGGAACTCGACGGCGAGGTCGTCGAGCGCGTCGATCCGCATATCGGCCTGCTGCATCGCGGCACCGAGAAGCTGATGGAGGCGCGAACCTACCTGCAGAACGTGCCCTATCTCGATCGGTTGGATTATGTCGCGCCGATGAACCAGGAGCACGCCTACGCCCTGGCCGTCGAGCGCCTGCTCGAGATCGCTGTCCCGCGCCGTGCGCAGCTCATCCGCGTTCTCTATTGCGAGATCGGCCGTCTGCTCTCGCATCTGCTCCAAATCACGACGCAGGCGATGGACGTCGGCGCGCTGACGCCTCCGCTGTGGGGCTTCGAGGAGCGTGAAAAGCTGATGGTATTCTACGAGCGAGCGAGTGGTTCACGCATGCACGCCGCCTATTTCCGGCCCGGCGGCGTGCACGAGGATCTGCCCGTCAAGCTGATCGACGACATCCACGCCTTCTGCGCTCCGTTCCTGAAAGTCTGCGACGATCTCGAGACGCTGCTCACCGGCAACCGGATTTTTAAGCAGCGCAACGTCGATATCGGCGTCGTCAAACTCGAGGACGCGTGGGCTTGGGGGTTTTCCGGCGTGATGGTGCGCGGTTCGGGCGCGCCCTGGGACCTACGCAAGTCGCAACCTTACGAATGCTACGAGGAGATGGATTTCGACATCCCTATCGGCAAGAACGGCGATTGCTACGATCGCTATCTCGTCCGCATGGAAGAGATGCGCCAGTCCGCCAAGATCATGATCCAATCCTGTGAGAAGCTGAATTCGGCGGGCGGCGAAGGGCCCGTGAACACCGACGACGGCAAGATCGTTCCGCCAAAGCGCGCCGACATGAAGCGCTCGATGGAAGCGCTGATCCATCATTTCAAGCTCTACACAGAAGGCTACAAGGTGCCCGCGGGCGAGGTCTATGCCGCGGTCGAGGCGCCGAAGGGCGAATTCGGCGTCTATCTCGTCGCCGACGGCACCAACAAACCCTACCGAGTCAAGCTGCGCGCGCCAGGGTTCGCGCATCTGCAGGCGATGGATTTTCTCTGCCGAAAGCACATGCTCGCCGACGTCAGCGCGATTCTGGGCTCGCTGGATATTGTGTTTGGTGAGGTGGACCGGTGAGGGAGAGATCCGAATGAGCGTCCGTCGTCTCGCCGAAATTCAGCCCGACAGTTTCGAATTCACGTCTGACAATGAGGCGTGGGCGCGACAGGAGATCGCGAAGTATCCGCCCGGCCGACAGGCCTCGGCGGTGCTGGCGCTGCTCTGGCGCGCGCAGCAGCAGAACGGGTACTGGCTGCCGCGTCCCGCAATCGAAAGGGTCGCTCAGATGCTCGCGTTGCCGGCGATGCGCGTGCTCGAGGTCGCCACTTTCTATACGATGTTCAATCTTTCGCCGGTCGGCCGCTATCACGTGCAGCTGTGCGGCACGACGCCATGCATGTTGTGCGGCGCCGAGGCGATCAAGGAGGTTTGCCGGAGCGTCATCGGTAACGAGCGTCGAGTCAGGGCCGACGGCGCTTTCTCGTGGGTGGAGGTGGAGTGCCTGGGCGCCTGCTGCAACGCGCCGATGGTGCAGATCAACGACGACTATTACGAGGATCTGACGCCGGAGAATTTCGCGAAATTGCTCGACGACCTCGCCGCGGGGCGTCCGGTGAAGACGGGATCGCGGACCGGGCGCCTCGGCTCCGAGCCGGTCGGCGGCCTGACTTCGCTGACGACGCTCTATGGCGTCGATGGTCGTAGCGGCCCTGGCGTCGCCGGCGCGGCGCCGGTCGCCAACGACGACGCGCCAGCGGTGCCCGATAAGGTGTGAGGACGCACGATGCTCGAGGACAAGGACCGCATCTTCACCAATCTTTATGGCTTGGGCGACGTGAGCCTGAAAGGCGCCCGCGCGCGCGGACAATGGGACAATACGAAGGCGCTGATCGACAAAGGGCGCGATTGGGCCGTCAGCGAGATGAAGGCTTCCGGTCTGCGCGGTCGCGGCGGCGCGGGCTTTCCGACCGGCCTCAAATGGTCGTTCATGCCCAAGACGATCGACCCCCAGCGCCCGCATTACCTCGTCGTCAACGCCGATGAATCCGAACCCGGCACTTGCAAGGACCGCGAGATCATGCGGAACGATCCGCATACCCTCGTCGAGGGTTCGTTCATCGCCTCGTTCGCGATGGGCGCGCAGGCGGCCTACATCTATGTTCGCGGCGAGTATATCCTCGAGCGCAAGCGCCTGCAGGCGGCGGTCGACGAGGCCTATGAGGCGAGGCTGATAGGCAAGGACAATATCCACGGGTGGCCGTGCGACATTTATGTCCATCACGGCGCGGGCGCCTACATCTGCGGCGAAGAGACTGCGATGCTCGAGTCGCTCGAGGGCAAGAAGGGCATGCCGCGCATGAAGCCGCCCTTTCCCGCGAATGTGGGCCTCTATGGCTGCCCGACGACGGTCAACAACGTCGAGTCGATCGCGGTCGCGCCGACCATCCTGCGACGTGGCGCGGCGTGGTTTTCGAGCTTCGGGGCGCCGAACAATGCCGGCACCAAGCTGTTCTGCGTTTCCGGCCACGTCAACAAGCCGTGCAATGTCGAAGAGGCGATGTCGATTCCGTTCCGTGAACTGATCGAAAAACATTGCGGCGGCGTGCGCGGCGGTTTCGACAATCTGCTCGCCGTCATTCCCGGCGGCTCGTCGGTTCGCCTGGTGCCGGCCGCGCAGATCATCGATACTCCGCTGGATTTCGATTCGCTCGCCAAGCTGCGCTCGGGACTGGGCACCGCCGCCGTCATCGTCATGGACAAGTCGACCGACATCATCCGCGCGATCACCCGTCTCTCCTACTTCTATATGCACGAGAGCTGCGGCCAATGTACGCCGTGCCGCGAGGGCTCCGGTTGGATGTGGCGCGTGATGACCCGCATGGCGGAGGGCCGCGCGCAAAAGAAAGAAATCGACATGCTGCTCGACGTCACCAAGCAGGTCGAGGGGCACACGATCTGCGCGCTCGGGGACGCCGCGGCCTGGCC
>JBAQGU010000408.1:0-1776 GCA_049287975.1 Roseiarcus sp. | reverse complement strand
CCGCGATCCCGCGTTTGACGCGAAGATGGCCGAGGTCGTTTCCGTCTATCGCGAGGTCGAACAGTTGAAACAGGCGGCGAAAGCCCGAAGCGAGGAAACGCCCGCGCAAACACCTGCTGTCGCGATCCTCTCCTATGACGAGAAGCCGGGCATCCAGGCGCTCGCCAACAAGGCGCCCGACCTGCCGCCCAAGCCCATGCGTCATCGGACCGTCGCACGCGATCACGAGACAGGAGCTTGCTCCTTATGAGCGAGTATATCCCGAGGCCTCCCTATCTATCGCGCCCGCGAAAAAAGAACTTCGCGTCAATGCTCGCCCCGTTGGTCCTGCAACCGGCGCCAACGAAACAAGGGTAGCAATTACCCCAAACGAAACGGCCGCCGAGTCGCCCCGGCGGCTGTGCGGATAATGCGGGCGCGGTCGTCAAACGAACGAATCGATTTCCTCCCCTTCCGGCAGAAACGACGCAAAAAGCGCGCTGCTCTGATCCGGCGTGAGCATGCAGTCCAGGCCAGCAAGCTAGCGCACCTTGATCGCGATTTCCTCGATCGAGACGCAGCGATGTTCGCAGATTGCCAGGATTGCGCCTTCCTCGGCGTAGAGGGCTTCTTTGCCTCGCTCGGCCGCCAAGTAGCCCGCGAAGGCCCTAATCGATTTGCGCTGAGCAAATCGATCATCCCCTGTCACGAGGCAACCACGGTTCGCTCTGCACGATGCGATCGAGCCGGTTCCGCCAACCGGCTTCGGGGCTTCGTCGGCCAGCGTTTCGTGTCGCTCCACGCTGTGCACCTCGCGTGCGAGTTCGCCCAACAGGGCTGCGGCATAGCCGGAGCCGGTACCGACCTTGAGTACTCGATCTTCGACACTCAACGCACCGCGAGCCGCTTCACTAACTTCGGCATTGTTAGGCCTTGGACAACGACAGAGAACGTCACCACGCCGAAAGTGGCGATGAGAATTTCCTTGTTGAACGGAATGGACGTCGGTAGCGCGAGCGCGAGGGCCAACGCCAACGCCCCGCGCAGCCCTCCCCACCACAGGATATGTTGGTACTGCATTGGCACCGTCCAACGCGACCAAGTGAACGGCAGGCAAAGCGGGTAGACGGACAATGCCCGCGCCACAAGTACGAGCAGGATGGCGACGGGGACGATCGCCCAGTCAGTATTGGCGAAAGGCATTCCAGCGCCCCTAAGCCCGATGAGCAGGAACACCAGTGAATTAGCGATGAATGCCGCGAACTCCCAAAACGCGATGACAAATTCCCGCCCATGTGGGGAAAGCGGGCGCCGGCGATGATCTTCGTCGGCTACGAGCACCCCCAGGTTGCCCATCAGCAGCCCCGCCGCGACCGTCGCCAGCACGCCAGATACATGGAAACTTTCGGCGAGCAGGAACGAGCCATAGGCCGCTACCGCCGTCAGCGCGGTTTCAACAGATGATCTGAAGTTCCCCACGCCACCGCGAGAGCAACGATTCCGCAAGCTATTCCAACGAGAACGCCACCTCCCGCTACTTTCGCGAGCGTCGCCGCGATAATGACTCCGCTGAGCGAAGCGCATTGCGGCAACTCCGTCCAAGTCAGCGTGAGCCCGAACAGCACTGCCGCGACGCCGTCGTTAAATAGGCTTTCAGTCTCTACTAGAAGGCGTAGGCGGCCGGTGACGCCAATGTCCTTGAAGAGGGCGATCACTGCGATAGGATCGGTCGCGGCGATCAAGACTCCGAACACAAGCGATGGCATCACGGGCCAAGACAGAAGAAATATCATACCC
>JBAQGU010000407.1:0-1677 GCA_049287975.1 Roseiarcus sp. | reverse complement strand
AAACCCAGCCGCCGCAGCGCCTTTTGCGCGATGACCGCGTTGATGTCGTTGTCCTCCGCGAGCAGCGCCCTCGCCGCCTGCGAAAGCAGCGGCGGCCATGGCGCGGGCGCGACGCAAGATTCGGTCGGGAACTCGCTCGCCAGACGCTCGAACAGCGAACGGGCGCGCACCGGCTTTACAAGCCAGCCATCGACACCGTGCAGCGAATTCTGTCCAAACGCGCGACGCTCGAAGGGTGAGAACAGGACCAGGCTCTACGGCGCGCCCGCGGCCCGTGCGGCGATCGCGAGCCGGTTGGTCGCCTCGACGCCGAGCGCGCAATCGACGATCACGAGATCGGGGGCAGGCCCGGCCGCCAGCGCCGCCAAGCCCTGACCCAGACCTTCGGCGCGCGTGATTTCAGCACCGGCCTCCGCCAGGCGCGCGGCGAGCGCGGGAGCCTCGAACGGCGAGTCCGCGATGATCAGCGCGCGTCGTCCCCGCAGCGTGACGGCATCGACTTCCCTCGAGGGCCGCGGCGCGGGATCGGCCGCGGCCGACAGAACGATCGCGAAGGAGAAGATCGAGCCGCCGCCGGCATTGTCGCTCAGGACGAGCTCCCCTCCCATCAGCGCGACGAGACGCTTGGAAATGGCGAGCCCGAGGCCGGTTCCCTCGAAATGGCGCGCATTCGAGCCGTCGCCTTGCTCGAAATCCTCGAAGATCGCGGCGCGGCGGTCGCTCGGTACGCCCGGGCCGGTATCCATCACCTTGAACAGCAGCCGCCCGCGCTCGTCCGCCTCCACCGCCAGTCCGATGCCGCCGCGGTCGGTGAATTTGACCGCGTTGCCGGCCAAATTCGTCAGGGCCTGCCGCAGGCGCAGGCTGTCGCCGACGACGAAGCGCGGCGTCGACGCGGCGATCGAGGCCGCGATTTCCAGGCCCTTCATCTGCGCGCTCGGCGCGAGTAACTCCGCGATCCCCTCGACGAGACGGCGCAGATCGAAAGGCTCCTGCACCAGTTCGAGCCGACCGGCCTCGATCTTGGAAAAATCGAGAATCTGATCGATCAGATTGGCGAGCGCCGCCCCCGAACCTCTGATGGCCTCGACATAACTGGCCGGCTCGGGTTCGAGGCCGGCGTCGCGCAACAGATCCGCCATCCCCAGAATGCCGGTGAGCGGCGTGCGAATTTCGTGGCTCATCGTAGCCAGGAAGCGCGACTTCTCCTCGCTCGCCGCCTCCGCGCGATCGCGCGCTGCGGCGGCCTCCTTGAGGCGCCAAACCTCGTCGCGCAGCGTTTCGTTCAAGGCTTCGGCGCGCGTCGCGCGCTCTTCTACGCCGCGCCGGCGCCCCGCCGCCGTGAGCGCCATCGCCAGCGCCAACGCCAAGAACGGCCCGGCCTGCAAGGCCAATTGGCGCACCTCGAACGAAATTTGTCCGGCCGAAAAATCCAACATGAGGCGATGCTCTCAGCCGACCTGGCCGTCGGCGCCGCCAGATTGGCAGCACAGGGTTGAGAATCTGTTGCGCGATCCCGGGAAAACTCGCCGAACTGCTGTGGGCTCTCAGGCGGCGGCGGCGCGCTCGGGAGCGCCGCGATAGCTCAAGGCCTCGGCCAGATGCGCACGCCGCACCGCCCCTCCGCCGTCGAGGTCGGCGAGCGTGCGCGCGAGCTTCAGCACGCGATGGTAGCCC
>JBAQGU010000406.1:0-23493 GCA_049287975.1 Roseiarcus sp. | reverse complement strand
GCTTTCGCGGGCATGACACTGACGTTTCTGAGTCATCCCCCCATTTTGAACGACTCACGCGGCTAGCGCATGACATCAGACGCTTCGCTCCCGAGCCGCGGACAGTCGGATTCGACCCGTTGCCGCTATTCCAGACCAACGCCCTGGACACGCGCAACGGTCTGGATGATCATCGCCCGGAGTCAGTCATCATGGATTTCCCTTCGGCCATATCCGAGGAAAGCAACATGTCCCAACGTGCCTCATTCCGAATAGCCGCACTCGTCGGAATTGCTTTAGCCGTTAGCGCCTTTGGGGCGTTGGCTGAAGAGCCGTGGAAAGTGCTGCCGCCGATGCCGGAATTACCGCCAGCCACCGTGTCGGGGCCGGTTCACGTCAACGACATTGACATGTGGCGGGCTGAATTTGGACCCCGGGACGGCAAACCCGTCATCATGGTCCATGGGGGTCTGTCGAACTCCAACTATTTTGGCAACGTGATCCCCTTCCTGGTGAGCGAAGGCTTCCACGTCATCGCGGTGGACAGCCGTGGGCACGGCCGCAGCACGCGGTCGACGCAACCGTATAGCTACGAATTGATGGCATCCGACGTAGTGGCCATGCTGGACGCGCTGCACATCCCAAAAGCGGATCTAGTTGGCTGGAGCGATGGCGGCATCATCGGCATCGTCATGGCCATCCACAACCCAGAACACCTGAACCGAGTGTTCGCCTTCGGCGCCAACACAGTCCCGGAAGGATTGATCCCCGATTTCGACAAGGAGGGTGTGTTCGCGGCGTTCGAAAAACGGGCCGGTGACGAGTACAAGAAACTTTCGCCGACGCCCGACCAATACGCCAGCTTCCTAAAACAGATCAACGAGATGTGGGCGACCCAACCGCACATCACCGACGAACAGCTCGAGGCGATTCATACACCGATCACCATTGCCGACGGCCGCTATGACGAGGGTATCAAGCAGAGCCATGATCGCTACATGGCCAGCACAATCCCGGATGCGCGCCTGGTGATCCTGCCGGGCGTGTCCCATTTCGCAATGCTCCAGAACCCGCCCTTGTTCGCCCGCGCCGTGCTGGACGCACTGACTGCCCCTTGGGACAATTGAGTTCACGTCTCGTCCGCTACATGGGGCAGCTCGAGGATACGCGCAGAATTGCATCGGCGCCCGACGGAGACGCTTCCCGCTTGGAAAACGCCGCCGCCGCGGTCTCAACCCGCACGACTCGCCTTATCCCTGGCGTAAGTTTCCGTCGCGACTTCGACCGCCTTCTGCTGCTGCGCGGCGAGGTCGGAGCGCACGGCCCGCGCGCGTGCGGCGGCGTCCAGGGTCTGCTGCGCGTGGCCCTGGAAGTGCGGCATCACATGGCGGGCGACCAACTCGTAGCTGCGTAATGTGGCGCGCGGATCGGCCCAATTGTGCGCCAGCATCAGATAGGCGCCGAAGCCGCCGTTCGACTGCTTCATCAGCCGGTCAATCTGCGCGGTGACCATGTCCGGCGTGCCGATCGCGCCGAAACCGGAATCGTTGATGAACGAGATCATCTCTTTGATGTTGTTCCCGGGAACCGCCATTTGCGGGAAGGCGGCTACAGCCTGGAAATACTGGAACCAATGTTCAATGCCATATTCGACGTCGCGGTAGGCCTGCTCGATCGTTTCGGCGGCGTGACACAGGCCGACCAGACGCCATTTTGCGCGGTCGACATTAGTGTTGTGGACCTTCGCCTGGTCCTCCATCACGTCCCAATGCAGAGCCAGCGCATCGAAACCGGCCGCTGTGGTCGCCCCGACGGATAGCAGACCAACGCCGTGACGCGCGGCTAGCCGCGGACCCGTGGGCGAGGCGACCGCCGCGACCGCCACGTCGAACAGAGGATTCGAGTAGGGGCGCAGGTGCAGGCGCGCGTCGACCAGTTCCCAGCGTTCGTTCTTGAAATTGACCGCCTCGTTGCCCCTGAGCAGCCGCATGATGACGCCGAGGCTGTCTTCGAGCAACCGCCTCGTGTCAGCCTGTTTGACGCCGATCATCGCCCCGTCAGTCGGCAGCGAGCCCGGTCCGGCGCCGAACATGACGCGCCCGCGCGTGAGGTGGTCTAGCAGGACGATGCGCTCGGCGACCCAAAGCGGATTGTGATAAGAGAGGCTGACGACGCCGGAGCCGAGCTTGATGTGGCGCGTCCGTTCGGCCGCCACGGCCATGAGGATTTCTGGCGAAGCGCTGATCTCCGTTCCCGCCGAGTGATGTTCGCCGCACCACGCTTCGTCATAGCCGCAGCGGTCGAGCCACTGGATGAGCTCGAGATCGCTCTGCAGCGCGAGCGTCGGATTGATGCCTGGCTTGTGGAACGGCGCGAGAAAGATCCCAAAACGAAGGCGATGCGCCATGCGTGCTCCTCCCTTCGCGCGACCCACGTGAGGCCGATCGCTTTACACATGAGATACTGACCCACCCCGCGAGCAATGGCAAGCACAGACGACCCTTCGCACTGGTCGAGGCGCAATTCGCCCTTGGTTATAAGCTGCGACGGCGAGGGCCGCCCGGTCGTTTCCGCCGGGGCGAGCCGACAGATAGAAGGTCGCGATCGGCGGGAACTTTCTGACGAGCTCGTCATCCACGCTTGCGAGTTTGACCAGAGCCGGCGCCTTCGCAGTGAATCTACTTGCCGCCCAGCGACGCCGCCAATCCAGAGCGTTGTTCGGCGGGCGACGAAGCGATATATTTCACTGGCCTCCCGCACGAGGATGCGACACAAAAGCCCGAACGGAGCTCAGACTGCGCACGCGCCCCGGAGGCGCCGCCCGCGATTACAACCCCAAGGAGCAGACCCGATGACCCATGCGATCCGCTTTCACAAGCCTGGCGGCCCCGAAGTGCTGCAGTGGGAGGAGGTTCAGGTCGGCAAGCCCGGACCCGGCGAAGCGCGGGTGCGGAACACTGCGGTTGGCCTGAATTACGTCGACACCTATGTCCGGTCCGGCCTCTACCCGTCATCGCCGCCGAGCGGGCTCGGCGCCGAGGGGGCCGGGGTCGTCGAGGAGGTCGGCGCCGGGGTAACCGACGTCAAGCCCGGCGATCGCGTCGCCTATGGCAGCGGGCCGCTGGGGGCCTATGCCGAAGAGCGGGTCATGCCAGCCGACGGGCTGGTCGCGCTGCCGGACGGCATCAGCGATCGGCAGGGCGCCGCGATGATGCTGAAGGGCCTGCCGACGCAATATCTGATCCGCCAGATCCACAAGGTCGGCAAGGGCGAGACCATTCTGTTCCACGCCGCAGCGGGCGGCGTCGGCCTGATCGCGTGCCAATGGGCGCACGCGCTGGGCGCGACGGTGATCGGCACGGTCGGCAGCGACGAGAAGGCCAAGCTCGCCAAGGCGCACGGCTGCGACCATCCGATCGTCACGACGCGGGAAGACTTCGTCGAGCGCGTGAAAGAGATCACCGGCGGGGAGAAGGTCCCAGTCGTCTACGACAGCGTCGGCAAGGATAGTTTCATGAAGTCACTCGACTGCATCCGCCCGCGCGGCCTGATGGTGAGCTTCGGTCAGTCCTCCGGCCCGGTCGGCCCGGTCGATCTCGCCATTTTCGCGCAGAAGGGCTCGCTCTTCTTCACGCGGCCGACGCTCAACACCTATGCGGCCAAACGCGCCGACATGCTGGCGATGGCGAAGGACCTGTTCGACGCCGTGCAGTCGGGCAAGGTGAAGATCGAAATCGGCCAGACCTATCCGCTGAAGGATGCGGCGCAGGCGCATCGTGATCTCGAGGGGCGGAAGACGACGGGGTCGACGGTGCTTGTGGTGTAGAACGAGTCGCTCTGACGCGACGACTTTCTCCCTGATCCGCGACCGTTGGCGCGCTGGCGATACGAACGCCTGCTCAACGGCGATATGCCCAGACAAGGAATCGTCGGTGTTTCTTCCTTGCTTTGTCCGGAAACTTGACGTACGCTGAGTTTGAAAGTGAGGCGTTGATGCCCCAGCAATCCAACCGGTCTGCCCGCCTCGAGGCCCGGATCGCCCCCGACACGCTTGCCGTCGTGAAACGCGCGGCGGAGCTTCAAGGTCGCAGCGTCAGCGACTTCGTCGTCGAAGCGGTCCGTAAAGAGGCTCATCGCACGATCGCCGAGACAGAAATCATCCGGCTGTCGGTCGAGGATCAACGAAGCTTCGCCGAGGCGTTGATCAATCCACCGGCGCCGAATGAGGCCTTGCGCCGCGCGATGAAGCTCCACTCCGAGCTCGTCGAGGTTCGTTGACGGCGTTCTATTCGGAAGCGCTCGGCAAACATGACCGCACCGCATTCGCGAGCGGAAACGACAGGTTCGACGGCTACTTTCGCAGTATCGTCTCACAGGACGTGAAGCGCAATTACGCCCATTGCTACGTTCTGGTCGAGAAGGAGACGAACCGCTTGGCGGGGTTCTATTCGCTGTCGGCGACCCGTATCCCGCTTACCGAGATACCGCCCGGGCTGGCGCGGAAGCTGCCGCGCTATCCGACTGTCCCGGCGGCTCTCATCGGCTGGCTCGGCCGCGACATTGGGTTTCGTGGCCAGGAAATCGGCGCGATGCTCCTTCGTGATGCGATCGTGCGGGTAGGGACGTCCCAGATCGGAGTCTACGCGCTCTGCGCCGACGCGATCGACGAAGCCGCCGTGGCCTTTTACCGCCGGTTTCTGTTCACGCCTTTTGAAAGTCGCCCCACGTCGCTGTTCCTGCCGCTCGCCACCGCTCTAAAAGCCATCTGAGGCTGGCCCGCGCGCATCCTATATCGACCACCCGATCGCCTTGCCGATCTCGCCCACGATGCCGCGGCGGAACAATAGCACGCAGGCGACGAAGATGGCGCCTTGGATCACCGTGACCCATTGTCCGAACTGCGCGAGATAGTTCTCCATCGAGACGACGACGATCGCGCCGACGACGGGGCCGTAGAGCGTGCCCATGCCGCCCAGCAGCGTCATCAGCACGACTTCCCCCGACGTCGAGAAACTGACGTCGGTCAGCGAGGCGTTCTGCACCACGATCGCCTTGGTCGCGCCGGCGAGCCCTGCGAGCGAAGCCGAGAGGACGAACGCAGCGAGCTTATAGCGGGCGACGCGATAGCCCAGCGAGATCGCGCGCGGCTCGTTCTCGCGGATCGCCTTCAGAATCTCGCCGAAAGGCGAATTGATCGTGCGATAGACGAGGAGGAACCCGAGCAGAAAAATCGCGGCGACGAACATATAGAGCAGCGACGGCTTCGACAGATCGATCAGGTCGAAGGCGAAGCCCTGCGGCACCGACTGGATACCGTCCTCGCCGTGGGTGAACGGCGCCTCGACACAGAAGAAATAAATCATCTGCGAAAACGCGACCGTGATCATCGCGAAATAGATGCCCTGACTGCGGATCGCGAGCGCGCCCGTGACCAGCCCGAGCGCAGCCGCGCTCGCGACGCCGCAGAGAATGGCGAGTTCCGGCTCGAGGCCCCAGACCTTTGCGGCATGCGCGCTGACGTAGCTCGCCATGCCGAGAAACATCGCGTGGCCGAACGAGAGCAGGCCGACGTAGCCGATCAAGAGATTGAAGGCGCAGGCGAACAACGCGATGCAGAGCATCTGCATGACGAAGAAGGGATAGGCGACGAACGGCCCGACGACGATCAGCGCCAGCATGACGAGAAACGCGACGCCCGCGTCGCGCTCCTCCCTGGTGAAACGCGTGGCGGGGACGGGAAGGGTCTTGACGCTCATGTCAGGCGACCCTGCCGAATAGGCCCGACGGGCGGATGAGGAGGACGATCGCCATGATGACGAAGACCACCGTGTTCGAGGCCTCGGGATAGAACACCTTCGTCAGGCCCTCGATCACGCCGAGCGCGAAGCCGGTGAGGATCGAGCCGAGAATCGAGCCCATCCCGCCGATCACGACGACCGCGAACACGACGGCGATGATATCGGCGCCCATGCCCGGGCGAACCTGGTTGATCGGCGCGGCGAGCACGCCCGCGAGCGCGGCCAGCGCCACGCCGAAGCCGTAGGTCAGCGTGATCATCAGCGGCACGTTGATGCCGAAGGCGCGCACGAGCGTCGGGTTCTCCGTGGCGGCGCGCAGATAGGCGCCGAGCCGGGTCTTCTCGATCAGGAACCAGGTCGCGAAGCAGACGACCGCCGAAAACACGATGACCCAGCCGCGGTAGTTGGGCAGGAACATGAAGCCGAGATTGTGCGCGCCCTGCAACTCGGGCGGGATCGGATAGGGCAGCCCCGAGGCGCCGAAATAGTTCTGGAACAGCCCCTGGATGACCAGCGCGAGCCCGAAGGTGAGCAGCAGGCCATAGAGATGGTCGAGCCCCGCGATGCGCTTCAGCAAGGTCCGTTCCATGATCGCGCCGATCGCGCCGACGATCAGCGGGGCGAGGACCAGGGCGCCCCAATAGTTCACGCCGGCCAGATGCAGCAGGAAATAGGCGGTGAAGGCGCCGACCATATAAAACGCGCCGTGCGCGAAGTTGACGATGTTCAACATGCCGAAGATCACGGCCAGACCCAGGCTCAGCAACGCGTAGAACGAGCCGTTGATCAGACCGATCAGCAATTGCCCGTAGAGCTGCGGCATCGAAATGGCGTGCCCGAGGAACATCAGGGGGCCTCGCTGCGGTCGTTGTAGACGCGCGCGCCGAGCGCGTCCGGCGCGAAGCGCCTTCGTTCGGCGAGCCACGATGGAGCCTCGAGAACGCGGTCGGCGCCCGCGTCTACAATCGCGTCCCTTCCCCGCCCCAGGCCCGGCCCCTCACCGCAAGAGCGCGGAGGGGAGTCACACCCCGAGATATTCATGCAGCTTGTCCATATTCGCGGCGAGTTCCGAATTGGCGAAGGCGTCGATGATCTGGCCGTGCTCCATGACGTAGTAGCGGTCGGCGACCGTCGAGGCGAAGCGGAAATTCTGTTCGACCAGGAGAATCGTGAACCCTTCCCGCTTCAGCTCGGCGATGGTGCGCCCGATCTGTTCGATGATGACGGGCGCGAGGCCCTCGGTCGGTTCGTCGAGCATGAGGAAGCGCGCGCCGGTGCGAAGAATTCGCGCGATGGCGAGCATCTGCTGTTCGCCGCCGGAGAGTTTGCCGCCGCCGCTGTTGAGGCGCTCCTTCAGATTCGGGAACAGCGCAAAGATGCGTTCGAGCTCCAACCCGCCGGTCGCAGCGATCCGGGGCGGCAACATCAGATTCTCGCGCACGCTTAGGCTGGCGAAGATGCCGCGCTCCTCGGGACAAATCGCCACGCCCATTCGCGCGATGCGGTCGGAGGCGAGGCCGACCGTCTCCTTCCCCTCGAAGCGCGCGGACCCCTTGCGTCTGCCGACGATGCCCATGATCGATTTGAGCGTCGTCGTCTTGCCGGCGCCGTTGCGCCCGAGCAGGGTGACGACCTCGCCCGGTCGCACGCCGAAATCTACGCCATGCAGAATGTGGGATTCGCCGTACCAGGCCTGTAGCCCGGAGACGGCCAATTGCATCGGCGCCGCCTCAAGCATGTCCCACCCCGAGGTAGGCCGTCTTCACATCCGCGTTTTCCGAGACGGCCGCGTAGTCGCCCTCGGCGAGCACGCGACCGCGCGTCAGCACCGTGATGCGGTCGGAGAGATGGGCTACGACCTGCAGATTGTGCTCGACCATCAGGATCGTGCGATGGGCGGAGACGCGCCGGATCAGCGCCGAGATGCGATCGATGTCCTCGTGGCCCATGCCCGCCATCGGCTCGTCGAGCAGCAGCATTTCCGGATCGAGCGCCAGGGTCGTCGCGATCTCCAAAGCGCGCTTCCGGCCGTAGGAGATTTCACCGGCGACGCGGTCGGCGGATTCGCTCAAGCCGACATCGTCGAGCAGTTCGTGCGCGCGCGCGTTCAGCGGCGTCAGCGCGCGCTTCGAGCGCCAGAAGTCGAAATTGTCGCCGCGTTTGCGCTGCAGCGCGATTCGCACGTTCTCGAGCGCGGTCAAGTGCGGAAACACCGCCGAAATCTGGAACGAGCGGACCAGCCCCAGCCTGGCGACGTCGGCGGGGCGCATCGAAGTGATGTCGCGGCCTTTGTAGAGGATGCGGCCCGACGTCGGCCGAACGAATTTGGTCAGCATGTTGAAGCAGGTCGTCTTGCCCGCGCCATTGGGGCCGATCAGCGCGTGGATCGAGCCGCGCCGCACGCGCAGATCGACGCCGGAAACGGCCCGGAAATCGCCGAAGGACTTGCACAGGCCCTCGGTCACGAGGATGTCGTCCTCGCTCATCGCCGCCGCCCGTTCCCGACCATAGGGACCTATCCCCCAGATTTTCTGGGGACACACAACCATTGCGGGCTTGGATAGTAAAGGCCGGAAACGCATTCCCTTCTTCCGCCCTTTGGGGGAGAAGGTGGCGGCGAAGCCGCCGGACGAGGGTCGTCGTAACTGCCACGACCCTCGCCCCAGGCCTCTCCCGCGAAGAGCGGGAGAGGGGGTCGTCACGTCCCCCTATTGTGGAGGCGCCGTTCCCAATCGAGCGCCTGACGGACGATCCCTTCGAGATCGTCCCGCTGGGGCCGCCAGCCCAAGACCTCGCGAACGCGATCGGCGCGCGCGACGATCGCGGCCGGATCGCCCGGGCGCCGCCCGACCTTGTGAACCGGAAAATCGACCCCGGACACGCGCTTGACGACGTCGACGACCTCCTTGACCGTCGCGCCGTGCCCATAGCCGCAATTGCAGACCAAGGCCGCCCCGCCGCGCCTGAGATAGGCGAGCGCGGCCATATGGGCGTCAATCAGGTCGGCGACGTGGATGTAGTCGCGCACGCAGGTGCCGTCGCGCGTCGGATAGTCCTCGCCGAATATGTCGAGGCTCCGATGTCGCCCCAGCGCGGTCTGCACCCCGCGCTTGATCAGGTGCGTCGCGTTCGGCGTCGATTGGCCCAGGCGCCCCTTCGGATCGGCGCCCGCGACGTTGAAATAGCGCAACGCGACATAACGAAGGTCATGGGCGTGGGCGGCGTCCTCCAGCATCCACTCGACCATCAGTTTCGACCGCCCATAAGGGGAGACGGGCGCGAGCGGCGTCTCCTCGCCGACGGGTTCGGAGGAAGTCTCGCCGTAGACGGCGGCGGTCGAGGAGAAGATGAAATTGCGCACCCCGCCTTCGACCGCGCATTCGATCAGATTGCGCGCCTTGGCGACGTTGTTGAGGTAGTAGCCGAGCGGATCGCGCACCGATTCCGGCACCACGATCTTGGCCGCGAAATGCGCGATCGCGTCGATCTCGTGC
Organism: Roseiarcus sp.; assembly: GCA_049287975.1. Classification (GTDB taxonomy): domain Bacteria; phylum Pseudomonadota; class Alphaproteobacteria; order Rhizobiales; family Beijerinckiaceae; genus Roseiarcus. The sequence goes on along the minus strand of JBAQGU010000406.1, from coordinate 14,222 downwards.
TCCTCGAGGAGCCTGCCGATCAGCTCGCTGTCGCCGAAATCGCCGACCGCGAGCGTCGCCGCCTCGGGAACCGCCCAGGCGAATCCGGTCGAGAGGTTGTCGACGACGACGACCTTCTCGCCTGCGTCGATCAGCGCCAACGTCATGTGACCGCCGATATAGCCGGCGCCGCCGGTCACCAAGACGCTCATTTCGTGCTTCTCCGACGATCGCTGATGGCAAATTGACGGGTTTCGTGCAACTTGCCGGTCTCCGGCCGGGCGATCCTTCGCGGGAGGTATCGTTCCGAATGGCTCAATAAAGGGGGCGACGCCGGAACTGGGAACGGCGACGCGGCTTATTCGACATACGCTGTCAACGGATCACTAGCTCATGAACAAACCGATTCGCAAAGCCGTACTACCGGTCGCGGGCCTCGGCACCCGCTTTCTGCCCGCGACCAAGGCGATCCCGAAGGAGATGCTGACGGTTGTCGACCGGCCGATTCTGCAACACGTGATCGACGAGGCCCGCGCGGCGGGCGTCGAGCAATTCATTTTCGTCACCGGCCGCAACAAGGCGGTGATCGAAGACTATTTCGACATTTCCTACGAGCTCGAGGACACGCTGAGGCGCCGCGGCAAGACCAAGGAGCTCGAAGCCCTGGTCGCCGACCTGCCGACGGCCGGTTTCGTCTCGTTCACGCGTCAGCAGGAGCCGCTCGGCCTCGGACACGCCGTCTGGTGCGCGCGCGAACTGGTCGGGGACGAACCTTTCGCCGTGCTGTTGCCAGACATGGTGACCATGGCTGGCACACGTAAGACGCGCTGCCTCGCACAATGCGTCGAGGCCTATGACAAGCACGGCGGCAACATCATCGCGGTGGAGGAGGTCCCCGACGAGGAGACGCACCTCTACGGCATCGTCGAGGTCGGCGAGGATTTCGGTCCTGCGTTCCAGATCAAGGGCATGGTCGAGAAGCCGCCCAAGGGGACCGCCCCCTCGAACCTGATCATTTCCGGGCGTTACATATTGCAGCCGGAAATCTTCGGTGTTCTCGAACATGTCGAGAAGGGCGCGGGCGGCGAGATCCAGCTCACCGACGGCATGATAAAGCTCGCGCGATCGCAGGCCTTTTTTGGCGCGCGCTTCGACGGACGCACCTACGATTGCGGCTCGAAGCTCGGCTTCCTCGTCGCCAACGTCGCCTTCGCGCTGGATCGTCCCGATCTCGGATCCGCGTTGCGCGCCGAAATCCGCAAACTCGGGGTTTGATACCGGCTGAGCGCTCTCCTTCCCCCCTTGCGCGGGAAGGGGCTTCCAACCGCCGCTCACCGCTGCACGCGCACGCCGCGAGGCGCTCGCCTTGAACACCACGTCGCGCGACAGATGATACTCGCCCTTGAGAGCGAGCGTCGTCGTCGAATCCGTGAGCGACGCTCCGATGTAGCGGTCGGTCGCCTAGCCTGCCGAAGCGCCCAAGGTGAATTGGCGCGTCAGCGCGTGTGAAACTTCGATCGGTGATTCTGCGTCACGTACGGCGACGCCGCGATAGGGCTGCGTGGCCGGCAGACGCGAGGCATCCTTTTTCTTCTTGGCCATGTTCGCCTTCGTCTTGGCGGCTTCTTCCGCGGTCTTTCCCGGCGGCGGCTGACTGTCCGGCGGGACGATCTCCTGACCCTCCCGCAGACCCGTATCCCCGTGGTTTGAGGAGAGGGGATTCGCCTCTTCGGGATTTGCCTCTTGCGCCCGCGCCGCGCCGCCAGCGAGCGTCAACGTCAACGCCAGCGCCGCGGTCGCGACGCGCAGGAAACCAGGAATTGGGCGCGACCCCCGGCGGCACAAGCGCTCCTTGCCCGCGCAGGAAAGGCCGCGCGACCGGAGCCTCCTGCGTTGGGCCGTTATGGTTGATGCGGGCTTAACCGGCCCCAACCGCGCGTGCATTGCGTTTTCTCGGATGCTAGGAACCGGCGATGAAGCCGAGCGCCGCCTTCGCGATTCGATCCGCCCTTCGCACCTTGAAGGTCGAAAGCGAGGGACTCGCCGCCCTCGCGGAGGCGTTGCGCGGTACAGGCCTCGGCGCGGCGTTCGAACGTGCGGTCGCGACCGTCCTCGCGGCGCCCGGGCGCGTGATCGTCACCGGCATGGGCAAGTCCGGCCACGTGGCGCGCAAGATCGCCGCCACCCTCGCCTCTACCGGTCAGCCGGCGACCTTCGTGCATGCCGCCGAGGCGAGCCACGGCGATCTCGGCATGGTTCAGAACGGCGACGTCGTGCTCGCGCTGTCGATGTCGGGCGAGACGATAGAACTCGCCGCGATCGTCACCTACGCCAAACGTTTCGCGATTCCCTTGTTTGCGATGACGGCGAGGCCGGAGAGCGCCCTCGGGCGCCAGGCCGACATTTGCCTCGAGCTCCCCGCCGCGGAGGAGGCCTGCCCCAACGGGCTCGCCCCGACGACCTCGACGACGATGCAACTCGTGCTCGGCGACGCGCTCGCGATGGCGCTCTTGGAGGCCAAGGGCTTTACGGCGCGTGACTTCGGCGTGTTTCATCCTGGCGGCAAGCTGGGCGCCAAGCTCGTCCATGTCCGCGACGTCATGCATACGGGCGATCGCGTTCCGCGGATCCGGATCGGCGCGAAGATGGCCGAGGCGATCGTCGAAATGTCGTCCAAGGGTTTCGGCTGCGTCGGCGTGTTCGACCCCGAGGGCGGGCTCGCCGGGATCATCACCGACGGCGATCTCAGGCGGCACCTCGAATCGAACCTCTTGATGGATACGCCGGTCGAGGAGGTGATGACCCGCTCGCCGCGGACGATCGCACCGGAAGCGCTCGCGGCTGAGGCCCTCAAAATCATCAGTCGCAAGATCCAGGCGCTGCTGGTGGTCGAGGCCGGCGAAGTCGTCGGCATCGTCAATTTTCACGACCTGCTGCGCATTGGCGCGGCTTGACGCCATTGTTGCGTTGGCCGCGCCGCTATGGCAAAAGCTCGGCGCCGTCGCCGGGTAGCTCGAGGCGTCCGACGCGAATCGCTGCCGTAGCTCAGTGGTAGAGCACTCCATTGGTAATGGAGAGGTCGACAGTTCAATCCTGTCTGGCAGCACCATTCTAACTCTTTGAAATTGCCAGACGTTAGGAACTGGAGCGCCTGCGGCAATTCGGCAGTAATGGGTTGAGCGGCCTCGCAGACCTGATATCGGCGACAGGTCCCCCGATTTTTGTCCGCCCAACAAAACGGCCCCGCGGCTTACGCCAGCGGGGCTCGAGTGGGCGAGACGCTTCCGACCTGTGGGCGGTCAGATAGAGGGCGCCATTCCAGCGGAACGACCTAACCCCAACGGTAGCCCCACGGGCGGCGCCAACCGTAACCGTAACGCCACGGGCGATAACCGTAACCGTAACGCCACGGGCGATAACCGTAGCCCCAACCCCACGGACGATAGCCGTAACCCCAACCCCACGGACGACGCCAGCCCCAGCCGCGCACCCAATATGCCTGCTCAATATTCGAAGCCGCGGTGGGCTTGTCGAGCGAGGGCGCGGAAAGCGTGAACGCCGAAGAAGAGGTCGTAGCCAACGCCATAAACGCGGCTGCGGCGACCGTTGGCAGCGCAGCCTTAACTAAACCCTGGAACATGATATCCTCCTTGGTCCATTAGACAACGCACAGTAAAACCGCGCTTGGCTGAACTAGACCTGAATAGAAAGAGGCGATTTGAAGGCAACACCCCCGCAACCCTAAGTAAGCGAAGCGGGCAGCGGACGCCGATCACCTATTACGAGGTGAGGATGCTTGACGGATGCAATCGGTATCGCGGCTGCGTTGAAGCCGGCATGGGACGTCGTCGAGCCGCATCCGGCGATGACCGACAACGTGCGCGCGGCGCTCGCCTTCGTCGCGCGCGGCGAAGCGAGGCTGGCATCGTCTACGCCACGGACGCCGCAGCGGAGCCCAGCGTGAAGATCGTCGCGACGTTCTTCGGCGATACGCACCCGCCGATGACTTATCCGTTCGTGATCACGGCGGTCTCGCACAATGAATCGGCGGCGCAATTCCTGGACTTTCGCAAATCGCCCGCGGCGCGAGAGATCTTCAAGGCCCAGGGCTTTGGCGTCATTCCGCCATAGCCTCAGCCTTCGCGATCTTGCGCATGACGACGACGTTGGTCTTCGCCATCGCGTCGACGCCGTGTTGAAAATCGCCGATCCGCGGCGCGATTTGCGTGCGGAACTTCGAGCCGTTGAAAACGCCGTAATGACCAACGCCGAGTTGCAGATGGTGCAGCTTCTTGGCGGGCGGAATGTTGACGCAGAGATCGTGCGCGGCCTGGGTCTGGCCGACGCCCGAGATGTCGTCTTTTTCGCCCTCGACGGTCATCAGGCCGCAATTGCGGATCGCGGCTAGATCTACTCGCGTCCCGCGATGCGTCATCTCGCCCTTGGGCAGGCTGTGGCGCACGAACACGCTCTCGATCGTCTGCATGTAATACTCGGCCGTCAGATCCATCACCGCCAGATATTCGTCGTAAAACTCGCGGTGTTTTTCTGCCGAATCGCCGTCGCCCTTGACCAGATGGTTGAACATGTCGACGTGCGCGTTGACGTGTCGGTCGAGGTTCATCGCCATGAAGCCCGACAACTGCAGATAGCCGGGATAAACCTCGCGCCCCGCCCCCGGATAGGGGAACGGCACGGTCTGCAGGCAATGGGTGCGGAACCATTCCACGCCGCGCTTTTCGGCGAGCTGATTGACAGCGGTCGGACTGCGACGGGTGTCGATAGGACCGCCCATCAAGGTCATCGTCGCCGGGGCGCACGGATTCTTCTCCGCCTCCATCAGCGCCACGGTCATGATGAGCGGGACGGCGGGCTGGCAGACGCCGAGCGTGTGCACCCCGGGACCGAGATGCTCCAGCATCCCCTGGAGATAGTCGACGTAATCGTCGAGATCGAAATGGCCGAGCGCAAGCGGAACCGCGCGCGCGTCGGACCAATCGGTGATGTAGACCTGATGGGTCGGCAGGAACGCCTCGACGGTGCCGCGCAACAGGGTCGCGTAGTGGCCCGACATCGGCGCGACGATCAAGAGCTTGGGCTGCTCCATGTGGCCCGGCACGGTCGGGCGCACGAAGCGCAGCAGATTGGCGAACGGCCGGCTCCAGACGATTTCCTCGAGCACATCGTGCGCGACGCCGTCCACGACGGTCGATTTCAGGCCGAACACCGGCTTGCCGTAACGTCGGGTCAAGCGTTCGAACAATTCGGCGCCCGCGGCCACGTTCTTGCCGAACGGCGTCGCCGAGAACGGATTGAACGGGTTGCGAAACAGGAAATAGGCGGCGTCCGAAACCGCGCGGGCCGGCGCCATGGCCGCATGAGCCATTTCGTAAAACTGATATTGGTAGGCGGCGGCACGCAGCATTGCTAGGACCTCACTCGGCTCTTACAGAACGCTGAAACGACAACGCTGCCCACTACATAAAGTTCGTATCGAAACTATTCAATGCCCCCAAAAGGATTAGGAACCGTGCGAATTGCGACACAATTGGCCGCTGCCCGGCGCCAAACGTCCATTTGGGCTCGACTAAAGTGTAGCTCCCGATCCTCGAGCTTCCACAGGAATCTTGCCTCGCGCTGACGATTGCGCCTAGCCAGGGGCGACGAGCATCGCGCCCTTGCGTCGCGCGTCACGAGCCCCGACATAGCCTAGATGTCTTTCCCCCCCGTTTCGATCCTCGACCTCGCGCCGGTACCGCTGGGCGCGACGCCCGGCGACGCCTTGCGCAACTCGCTCGACCTCGCTCGCCATGCCGACCGCTGGGGCTATACGAGATATTGGCTCGCCGAGCATCACAACATGATCGGCATCGCGAGCGCGGCGACGGCGGTCGCGATAGGCTATATCGCGGGCGGAACGCGGAGAATCCGGGTCGGGTCGGGCGGGATCATGCTGCCGAACCATGCCCCGATCGTGATCGCCGAGCAGTTCGGCACGCTGGAGTCGCTCTATCCCGGCCGCATCGATCTCGGCCTCGGCCGCGCCCCCGGGACCGATCAACTCACGTTGCGCGCCCTGCGCCGGTCGCCGGAGGCGGCCGACACGTTCCCTCGCGACGTGATCGAATTGCAGGCGCTGCTGGGCGACCTGCAGCCCGGTCAGATCGTTCAGGCCGTGCCGGGAACGGGAACGAAAGTGCCGTTGTGGATTCTCGGGTCCAGCCTGTTCGGCGCGCAGTTGGCCGCGGCGCTCGGGCTGCCCTTCGCCTTCGCCTCGCATTTCGCGCCCGACGCGCTGTCGCCCGCGCTGGAAATCTATCGCGAGCGCTTCGAGCCCTCCGAGCAGCTGCAGCGGCCCCACGCGATGGTCGGTTGCAACGTGATCGCGGCGGAGACGGATGCGGAGGCGCGGCGGCTCTTCACTTCCCCGCAGCAGAGTTTCGCCAATCTCCTCCGCGGCGCCCGCGGCCAGCTCCGCCCGCCGATCGACGACATCGAGACGTACTGGACCCCCGCCGAGAAGTCGCAGGCCTCGCGCATGCTCGCCTGTTCGTTCGTCGGCTCGCCCGCGACGGTGTCGGAGGGGCTGAAGGGTTTCGTCGCGGAGACCCGCGCGGACGAGCTGATCGTCGCCTCGGCGATCTACGATCATGCGGCGAGACTGCGGTCGTACGAGATGCTGGCGGAGGTCGTTGGGTTGAGCGAGCGGTGAGGGTTAGCACCCACCGTTTTGTCACGGCTGAAGGGCGCCCAAAATGGCAACGGCCGGTGGCGTCACCGTACGGACGCCAACCTTGCATCGCGGGTCAATCGCCGGATCAAGTCCTGGGACCGGGATGACGGGCAGTTCCGCCGCCGCCGCCGCGAGCCGTGGCTCGCCTCGCGCCTTCAAACGTACCTGTTGATCAAATTCTCCAAATACTCCTGCCGGCCGGAACGCGGCTTGGGATCGATTTCCTGGCTGGCGACACGCGCGGCGATCGCCTCCAGCGTCGCGCCAGGCGAGAGCATCGCCATCGCCTCGGGCGTCTTCCAGCCGGCGTAGCGCGTCGCCAGCTGGGCGTCGTATTTGCCGTCCTCGATCAGCTTCGCCGCCGCCAGCAGCGCCGCCGCGCAGGTATCGAGCCCGCCGATATGGCCGTACAGCAGGTCGGCAGGGTCGATCGACTGCCGCCGCACTTTGGCGTCGAAATTGAACCCGCCCGCCCCCAGGCCGCCCGCCTTCAGGATGTAATAGAGCGCCGGGACCAGCTCGGCCCCGTTGTTCGGAAACTGGTCTGTGTCCCAGCCCGATTGGTAGTCGTTGCGGTTGGCGTCGACCGAACCGAGGATGCCGAGCGCCGCGGCGGTCGCGATCTCATGCTCGAACGAGTGCTTGGCCAGCACGGCGTGGCCGACCTCGATATTGACCTTGACCTCCTTCTCCAGCCCGAAACGCTGGAGAAAGCCGAACACGGTGGCGACGTCGTAATCGTATTGGTGTTTCGTCGGCTCCTGGGGTTTGGGCTCGACCAGCAGCACGCCCTTGAAGCCGATCTTGTGCTTGTAATCGACGACAAGGGACAGGAAGCGTCCCATCTGTTCGAGCTCTCGCTTCATGTCGGTGTTCAGCAGCGTTTCGTAGCCTTCGCGCCCGCCCCAGAGAACGTAGTTGGCGCCGCCGAGCCGATGCGTCGCGTCGATCGCGTTCTTCACCTGCGCGGCGGCGTGGGCGAAGACGTCGGGGTCCGGATTTGTCGCCGCGCCGGCCATATAGCGGGGATGGCTGAAGAGATTGGCGGTGCCCCAGAGCAGCTTCACCCTGGACTCGCTCATTTTTTCGGCGAAATACTCTGTGATCTCCGCGAGGTTGCGCGCGAATTCACGCAGGTTCGCGCCTTCCGGAACGACATCGCGGTCATGGAACGAGAAAAAGGGCGCGCCGAGCAGCGCGAACATCTCGAACGCCACATCCGCCTTCAACCGCGCCGCCGCCAAAGTTTCGGCGAACCAGGGCCGCTCGAAGGTCGGCGCGCCGAACATGTCGGACCCGGGCCAGGCAAAATTGTGCCAGTAGCAGACGGCAGGACGCAAATGGTCCGCCATGGTCTTGCCGAGCACGAGGCGCGTTGCGTCCCAATGACGATACGCAAACGGATTTTCGCTGGCCGGCCCTTCATATTGGATCGGCGCGACGTCGCCGAAAAATCCCGTCCCCATTTCTTCCTCCCCATATCCCGCGCCATTTGCCCGCCCGGGGCTGGCGCTGTCAACCGAACCGGCGGGCGAGCCGCCCGGCAATCGGCCATCGAACGGAGGCCTTCCTCGCTCGAGGACCCGTCCCCCGGCGCTGGCGCCGGACTCCCTGGCTCATCAAATTCACGTTGTTAAAACTGGAGGTCTTGCCAATATCTTGCTGACGCGCCATGAATCCGCCTCGAGGCGCGGGCCATGGCTTACGCTGGGATTTGATCGGCGCCAGGGGCGCTACGCTCGGGAGATCGAGAATGAAACTGAGATACGCGCTTTGCTCGGGCCTGGCGTTGGTGTTCGCCTTCGGCGGTTTCGCCGCGGCCGATGAATTCACGCCGGCGCAGAAAGCGGAGCTGGGCGTATTCATCAAGGATTACCTCGTCGCCCATCCGGACGTGCTCCGCTCAGCCATCGAAGCGCTCGACAAACACGACAAGCAGGCCGCCGACGACGAGCGGCTGAAGACGGTCAGCGAGCAGGCGGGCGCCCTGTTCAGCTCTAAATACCAGGCTACTGTCGGCAATCCGAAGGCGTCGGCTACACTCGTCGAATTCTTCGATTACAATTGCCATTACTGCAAGGGCGCGCTGCCCGACATCACGCGCCTGATGAAGGACGATCCCAACCTCCGAGTCGTGCTGAAGGACTACCCGGTTCTGGGGCCGGGGTCCGTGGAGGCGGCCAAGGTCGCGAGCGCGGCGCGCAATCAACTACCGGGCGACAAGTTCTGGGCGTTCCACACCAAGCTATTGGCCATGCATGGGCAGATCGGCAAGGCCGAAGCGCTGGCGGTCGCGCGCGACCTCGGCCTCGACATGGACAAACTGAACAAGGACATGGAGAGCAAAGAGATCGAAACCGGCCTGCGCGAGGTCATGGGAATGGCGGATTCGCTGCAGATCAACGGCACGCCGAGCTTCGTCGTCGGTCAGGAAGTCGTCATGGGCGCGGTCGGCTACGACGAGCTGAAAGGCAAGCTCGATTCCGTGCATAAGTGTGGGCACAGCGTCTGCTGACCTGACACGAATCAATCTTTGCGTTAGAAAAAGACGAACGCGTCCAGCGTCCGCCCCGATTCGTTCGTCTCGCCCAGAGTTCCGTCTTGACCGCTCTTCAAGCCATCGTCATGGCCGTCCTGCAGGGCGTGACGGAATTGTTTCCGATCAGCAGTCTCGCCCATGCGGTGTTACTGCCCTATCTCGCCGGCTGGGGCGACATCATCGACAAGCCGGATTTCTTGCCGTATCTCGTCGTGATGCATCTGGGCACGGCCATCGCCCTGTTCCTCTATTTCTGGCGCGATTGGTTCGCGTTCCTTCGATCGCTGCTTCGGTCCGATAGCCCGCGTTCGATCGCGGATCGGCGGATTTTCCTCCATGTCGTGCTGGCGACGATTCCGGCTGTCGTCGTCGGCTTCGTCCTCAACAAACAGCTGGCCGCTGCGTTCGGCTCGCCGGCGGTCGTGGCGTTCGTCCTCATCGTGAACGGCGCCGTGCTCTATTTTAGCGACCAGATCGCGGGCGAGGGCGTCGGCGTGCTCGACCAGCTCAATTGGAAGGGCGCTTTGGCGATCGGCGTCGCGCAGTGCCTGGCCCTGGTTCCCGGCTTTTCGCGCTCGGGCGTGACTATCGCGGCGGGGACGATCGCCGGCCTCAAGCACGAGGACTCGGCGCGCTTTTCATTCCTCATGGCGACCCCGATAATCCTCGGCGCTACGGTGCTGGAAGCGCCGAAGTTGTTGAAATCAGGCGCGACGCTCGGCGGCTCCGCGGTTCTATCGGGCGTCGTGGCCGGCGTCGTCGCCTATTTGAGCCTCGTATTTCTGATGCGCTATTTCCATACGCACGAGTTCAACTCGCTCAAGCCGTTCTCGTACTATTGCGCGATCGCGGGCCTCGTCAGCCTCGCAGTGATGTGGATCTTCTGATTTCGTCCCCTTGGCGATGCGGCGCCGGCAATCACATCGGGCATCGCCGTAGCCAGGGGCGGCGAAGCTTCTCGTCGGGCCGGGTGTGCGGCGTTCGAGAGATGCGCGGCCCACGGTTGCAGTCTGAGCCGGTCGTTCGCACATGAGAACGGCCATTCGGCGCCAGGGCTCGAGATGTCCATCGAAGTGATGCCCGATCTTATGACCCATGAGGAGCTCGCCGACCTCGCCGAGGCGGTCAAGCTGCTGGAGAGCCGCGGGTTCGCGTCTCGTCTGACCGGCATTTTCGGCAGCCAGGTCGAGGCGATCGGCCGCGCGTTGCCCGCGTCCGCGCGCGCGGCAGTCGCCGGCCTCACCGAGAACGCGCTGAAGGTCGCGTTGCGCGTCGCGATCGGCAGCCTGGACTCGAAACCGGGAGCCAAGGCCTCGAACCGTCTACACAAGGCGGCCGCGGCCGCGTCCGGCGCCATCGGCGGCGCGTTCGGCGTCGGGGCCCTGGCGGTCGAATTGCCAATATCGACGACAATACTGTTGCGATCGATCGCAGAAATCGCCCGTGAGCAAGGCGAGGACCTCGCCCGTCCCGAGGCCTCGCTCGCCTGCTTCGAGGTTTTCGCGCTCGGCGGTCACGCCAGGGAGGACGCAGCGATCGAAGGCGGCTATCTCGCCGTTCGCGCCGCGCTCGCGCGATCGGTCAGCGAGAGCGCCCGGTTCATCCTGCAACAGGGCGTCGCGGGGGAGACGGCTCCGGTGGTGGTGCGGCTGATCAGCCAAGTCGCCGCGAGATTCGGCGTCTCCGTCAGCCAGAAGCTCGCCGCCCAGGCGATGCCGATTCTCGGAGCGGTCGGCGGCGCCGCGGTCAACACTGTCTTCGCCGACTATTTCCAGACGATGGCGCGCGGCCATTTCATCGTGCGCCGACTCGAGCGAACCCACGGCGCGGACGCGGTGGGTTTCGAATATCGGCGTCTACGCAACGAGGCGTTCGCCAACGCCTAGCTAGTCGCGCCCCCGATTCCGCAAGGCGGGGCCGATTCCGAGATTCTTTCGCGGTTTTGGCGATTTCAAGGGATTGCGAGACGAAAAATTTCGCGCGGGACCCGCTTCAGGGTCGGCAACCCGTACGATCCGCCGCTTTGCGTCGCGATGCGCTGGCCCATGGGGTTGCCGGGACGAAGGCGATGAGAAGAACAGAAGCATTGGCTCAGGTTTTTCGAAAGAAAATGTCACGATTTTGGAAACAACAAATAAATGCCGTTATCGAGCGGGCCGACCTGCCGCAAATGCTCGAGGCGAGCCGAAGGGACGTCGTCATTGCGAGTTCTTACCGCCCTGCCGCCGATCCCCTTGGACTAAACAACCGGAGCCTGGATGCGGCGTTTCCCTCGTGTCATGCCCGCGAACGCGGGCATCCAGGATACGACGACGCTGACAGAACTTCGGCTGCTCGCTACTCCCGCCAAGGCAAGCCTTGCATCGCCGCGTCGCGTCCCGCTGGATACCCGCTTTCGCGGGTATGACAAGCGGGCTTCCCCGAACGCTGTGCTCACTGTTTCTTCTAAGCGAAGCGAAGCAATCCACCCCGTCGCGCGGGGCACGGCCGCTGGCTCGATTTAGCGCCCCGATTCCGCAAGGGCTACCACCCAACCGGCGAGCGACCTGCCAGCGGCGCCGCTGGATTGCTTCACTTCGCTCGCAATGACGGATACGCGAGGCCACCGCTGCGGCTACTGGGCGGTGGGGGGCCGCAGAAGCTTCCTTGCTTGGATTGTCCTAAGCGGCGAGCGTAACCTTCTCCGTCGCCTCTCTTTCAGACAATTCTTCCGTGATGACCGTGAAGACCGGAAGCTGGTGGCGTCCAAAAGACGTGATCATTGCGACATCGGCCGCGTCCCGTCCGCGCGAAATGAGAATTCTGCCGATCCGCGGTTGGTTATGGCGGGCATCGAACGTATACCAGCGACCGCCGAGATGAGCTTCGAACCAGGCATTGAAGTCCATGGGAGCGGGATCCGGCGGCACCCCGATGTCGCCGAGATAACCGTTGCAGAAGCGCGCCGGGATGTTCATGCACCGACACAGTGCGATCGCGAGGTGCGTAAAGTCCCTGCATACCCCTGTCCGCTCCTCCATCGCTTGCGCCGCCGTGCGCGTCTCTCGGGCTTCGGGGTAGCTGAACCTCAGGCGATCGTGGACGAAATCGCAGATGGCCTGTACCCGCGCCCAGCCACCTACGATGTGGCCGAACTGGGCCCAGGCGAAGTTCGACAGTAGATCGCTTTCGCAATAGCGGCTGCCCATCAGAAACGGCAGAACGTCCGCCGGGAGCTCAGAGGGGGGAAGGGTGTCTGCCGACTCCTCGACATCGTCATGCCGCCCGCTGTCGCGGACAATGCCTTCGAGCCTGAGCGCCAACCCGCCTGCTCCCGCCGTCAACCGGCGGCTCACGTTGCCGTAGCCGTCGATGAACGTTTCGATCGGAACCGGTTGGCTCGACTGGAGCGGAGTTTCTCGGATCACGTCGCCTCGTCGCGAGGGATGAATATCCATCAGCGTCACGAGCGTCGTCGGTTGATCGAGTGTGAGTTCGATGTGAAAACCATAGCGAATCTGCATATTGAGGGCCCGGGGCTCGCGACATAATCGGAGCGGTAACGAACACAGACGGTCGACGGTTCCCGATAATGTTCGAGGCCATTGGGGCCAGCAGAAAGTGGCTGATCCAAAGGAGAAATGCTCGAGAAGCGAGCATGACGATGGACGGCGGCGCGTCCCAATACAGGCTGCGCCGCACAAAAGGCGAGGGGGAAGGCTCAGACCTGGGCCAAATGCCCCCGCAAGGGGGGAAGGCGCTTCCCAAACCCCGCATTGTGATCGTCGTCTCCTCCGGCTAAGCCGGGAAGGCGAACCTGCGGAAGCGACTCGCCGCCGACGCAAACTGGATGAAGGCATGCTCGACAGGCTCTACGACCGCATCATCGCGCTTTCGCAAAGCCCCCGCGCGCCCTATGCTTTGGCGGTGATCGCGTTCGCGGAGAGCTCCGTATTTCCGATCCCGCCGGACGTCATCCTGGCGCCGATGTCGCTCGCCCAGCCGAAACTCGCTTGGCGCTTTGCGTTCATTGCGACGATCGCCTCGGTCCTGGGCGGAATGGTCGGTTACGGGATCGGCGCGTTGCTGTTCGACACCATCGGCCAGTGGCTCATCCACGTCTACGGCTATGCCGACAAGATGGCCGCATTGAAAGAAACTTACGCGCACTGGGGCGCGCTGGTGATCCTCGTCAAGGGCCTCACGCCGATTCCGTTCAAGCTCGTGACTATCGTCAGCGGGCTGCTCGGCTACAATTTCCCGCTGTTCGTCCTACTATGCGTGATCACGCGCGGGGGTCGGTTCTTCCTGCTCGCGGGCGCGCTCAATCATTTCGGCGATCCCTTGCGGCTCGCGCTGCAACGTCATTTTGCCGGGTTTCTCGTGCTGATGGCGGTGAGCGTCGTCGTCGGTTTCTTCATCGCCGCACGCGTGCTCTGAGGCCCGAATTGAATCGCTTTCTCCCGCAGACCGCCGCCGCCGGCGCCCTGACGATCGCCGTCATCGCCTTCGCCACGATCGCGGGCGCCTGGATTTTTCAGGGCCTGGGATATCCGCCCTGCGATCTCTGCTACGAACAGCGCTATGCCTACTATGTCGGCGTGCCGCTCGCGGCGCTCGTGTTCGTGGTGTCGAGGGCCGGAGCCCCACGCGCGATCCTCGCCGCGGGCCTGGCCGCGCTGGCTCTGATATTCGCGGCCAACACGATCCTGGCCGTGTACCATTCGGGAGTCGAGGCGGGCCTTTGGCAGGGTCCCACCGCATGCACCGGCGCCATGGCGGGGCCGGCCAAGGCCTCCGATCTGCTCGAGCAGTTGCAGACGATCAAGGTCGTGCGTTGCGACGCCGTGAGCCTACGGGTGTTCGGGCTTTCGCTGGCGAACTGGAATGTTTTGATCTCGGCCGCGCTCGCGGCGCTCGCCGCCCGCGCGATCTTCTCGTCGCGATAAGCGGGGCCGCCGCAGACCTGTAGCCGCGCTCGCTGAGCGCGGC
>JBAQGU010000405.1:0-6113 GCA_049287975.1 Roseiarcus sp. | reverse complement strand
ATGCTAGCCGGACGAATCGCAGATTTCTACGACGCCAAACTGCAACGCAGCCTCGATAGGCTCGTAGGGTTCGTCGGGCCGGCGTCGATAATTGTCATAAGTCTGATAGTCGGCGGTCTTATCGTTTCCGTCATGACCGCGCTTCTGTCAGTCAATCAGATGGCGCAATAACATTGGGAATCAAGGTTATGAACATCGTCGTCACGCGTCGCGCACTTCTCGGCCGCTCGGATGGCCGCGGCGCAGAATCCGGGTTCACGCTCGTTGAAATGCTCGTCGTCATTACGATCATAGGCCTGATCATGGCCTTGGTGGGCCCTCGCGTGCTGAACTATCTGAGCGAGTCGAAAGTCAAGACGGCGCGAATTCAAATCGAGAGCTTCACCCAGGCGCTCGACCTGTTCTATCTCGACAATGGCCGCTATCCCACCTCATCGGAGGGGCTGTCGGCCCTTGTGCAAAGACCGGGCAACGCCTCGTCTTGGAACGGTCCTTACATCAAGACCGCCACCGTGCCCGCCGATCCTTGGGGCCGGCCTTACGCCTACCGGTCGCCGGCGGATCATGCACCCTATGAAATCTCTTCCTATGGCTCGACCGGGCAGCCCGGCGGATCGGGCGCCGCCGCCGAGATCAAGAGCGCCTCTGAGTAGCCGCGCCATGAAGCGCGACGACGCCGGTTTCACGCTGATCGAAATCGTCTGCGTCCTGGCGATCATCGCGCTACTTGCAGGATTGGTCCTGCCGTCGATTCCTCGCGCCACGTCAGGCCCTCGGCTCGAAGCCTACGCGCTGCAGGCGGCAACGATACTGACAGCCGACCGCAACGCAGCCATTCGACGCCATGCCGTAGTCGCGAGCGTGCTGGATTCGGGCGCTCGTACGATTCGTTCCGGCGCGGGAGCGGGCCGCGTTCAATTTCCGCGCGACGTCGCCTTCGACGCTCTGCTCGCTCGCACTTGTAACGGCCGGACAGTCGGGGCGACCATTGATTTTTTTCCAGACGGGATGTCATGCGGCGGGACTGTCGGGCTGCGTCGCGGAAACTCCGGCTATCAGATTCGGGTCAACTGGCTCACGGGAGGCGTCGAGATTGTACGGCTCGACAGCGCGGTCAAATAGGGATTCCTCGGGGTTCACTCTGGTCGAGGTGCTCGTCGCTCTGGCCGTGATGGCGTCGACCCTCGCGGCGATCGGCTCGTTGATGAACGCAACGCTGCGTTCGGGCGTCCATCTCGAACGTCATTTCGCGGAGGTCGAAACCGCGCAGCAGATCATCGCCGGCCTTCCCGCCCGCGACGAACTCGCAGACGGCTCGTCGAGCGGCGAGATGGCGGGCCACGTCTGGCGCCTCGATGCTGCGCCGTATCGCACAAATTTGGTCCCCCCTGGGACGCCTGCGGACTGGACCCCGGAAGAGATCGTCCTGACTGTGCGAGGCCCGAACGGCGCCTTGTTGAAAGTCGACATGATTCGTCTCGTCAGGGCGCGCGCGCGATGAGAGCACGGCGCGGGGTCGCGGGTTTCACGCTCTTCGAGGCCTTGGTTTCCGTGGCGCTGATGGGTCTGATCGTCGCATCGCTCAGCGCGGTCACCGGCCAATGGCTACCCAACTGGCGCCACGGATTCGGCCGCGTGCAGAGTTTGGAGTCGCTCGACGTCGGTCTCCAGCGCCTCGTCGACGACCTGGAAGCCGCGGAGTTCGTCACCGCCAATGGCCAGTCGAAGTCTCCGCTCTTCATCGGCGACGCGGCCTCCGTGACGCTCGTTCGCGCCGCCATCGGCCCGGACGCGCGGCCACATCTCGAAGTCGTACATCTCGAGGAGACCTCGGACGATCGCGGGGTCGTGCTGGTGCGAAGTCGAACGCCATTCACTCCGCTCGCTCCGAACTTGTCGGCGGCGTCGCAGCTGCGTTTCGCCGACCCGGTGGCGTTGGTGCGCGCGCCATTTCGAGTGTCGTTCGCTTTCGCGGGGGCCGATCGAGTTTGGCAAGATGTCTGGCGGGACTCGACGATGCTTCCGACGGCCGTCCGCATCCGAGTGCGCGATGTGGGGAGCGGTCAGATATTGGCGGTTTCGACCGCCGCGCTTCTGCATGTCGACGTGCCCGCCGAATGTATCGGGCAGAAGTCGATCCAACAATGTCTGGCGGGCGTGAATGCGCCGGACTCGACGCAACCTGCGCCGACGCCGCCGCCGACGACGACGCGCGAATGAGCCATGGCGGCAGATCCCTCGGCGATGAGGCTGGCGGAGCGCCGAAGCCTGGGGAGCGCGGGTTCATACTGGTCGCAGTGCTGTGGATTCTGGCCGCGCTGGCGACGCTCGCGTCGATCTATGCGGTCTATGTCGACGTGTCCGGCTTTGCGTTCCGCGTCGACGACGACCGATTGCGCATTCGCGCTTCCGTGGAGTCCGGGTTAAAATTGGCGGCCTTCGAACTCGTAGCCGCGCAGGAAGAGGCTCGGCCGCCTCGAGGGGCGTTCTCATTGCGTTTGGATCGCTCGGCGATCGACGTGACGTTCACAGCCGAAGGCGCGCGCATCGACCTCAATGCGGCATCCAAGGAAACGCTGGCAGGCCTGTTCGCGGCCGTCGGCGCCAGCCCGGACGACGCCGCAACCTACGCGGACCGTCTCGTCGGCTGGCGAACCAAAGCCGACGCGGCTGGCCAGAACGACGAAGTCGCGCTCTACAAGAGCGCCGGCTACGCCTATTCGCCGCGCCAGGCGCCGTTTCGCAACGTGCTCGAACTTTCGCTCGTGTTGGGCATTCCGACCGGCATCGTCGAACGCGTTCTTCCTTTCGTGACGATTTTCAGTGGACAGGGCGAAATCGACGTGCGTGTGGCGGACTACACGGTTCTCTCCGCCTTGCCCAAGGCGACGCCGGAACAGATCAATCAGGTCGTCGCGCTGCGCGCGCAGGGCGCACAAGATGGCGAGGGCTTGCTGAAATTGCTCGGACCCGCGAGCGCCGGCGCCACCACCAAGACCAGCGCGGCGACCCGCGTCCGGGCGGCGGTCCGACTCGACGACGGACGCAAGGCGCGCGTCGAGGTCGTCATTCTCATCCTCAAGGGCGAAGACCGGCCGTTTCGGGTGCTCTCCTGGCGCGACGACGTCGGCGGGTCATTTTAGGTCCGGTAGTCATCACATTGAATGTGTTACCGAAAGGGGGAGCGGGCGGCGACTTGTCCAGTGTCATGGATTGATCATGTCGAAGTCACCATAGAGAAAAATTGATCTAGTAGTGTGCGTCTGTGGGTGGCGTACGTCGCCTTCGGAACAAGGGGCAAACTATGAAAATTGGAAATTGGAGGACCGCAGATTTGCGGCGAAGGCTACTTGCGTGCGCCGCCGTGGGCGCCTTGGCCGGTCAATCCATCGGGCCGGCTCTGGCAGACGCGCCTACTGCGACGCCGATCAAACATCTGATCATCATCATCGGCGAAAATCGCAGCTTCGATCATGTGTTCGCGACTTACGCGCCGGTCCCCGGGAATACGGTCCTGAATCTTCTCTCCGAAGGCATCGTCAGAGCCGATGGCACGCCGGGTCCAAACTATCGAAAGGCGCTGCAATTCTCCGCTACCGACACCTCGGTGTATGAGTTGACGCCGCCCTCGACGCCCTACACGGTCTTGCCGCCGGCGCTCGTCGGCGGTACGAAGTACCCGTACGCCTGCAACATTCTGGGCGCAACCAGCACCGGGACTTATGCGACCGGGACGTCGTGCGTGACCCCAGCCAATGTCGCGGCGGTGGTGCCTTACGAGAACGGACTGGAGCCGTCTGACCTATATCTGCTGCTGACCGGCGGAACCGGGCAGACGAACAAGACCCCGGACTTGCGCGTCAACTACGACGGGGCGGATGCGAGCCACCTGCCGCCCGGCCCGTATCAGCTCACCAATTCGACTTATCCCTATGACGCCTATGCCGCTAGTCCGGTGCACCGATTCTTTCAGATGCAGCAGCAGCTCGCCTGCGACGCCTCGAAGGCCAATCTGTTCACGGGCTGGGGGTGCACGTCGGATCTGTATCCCTGGGTCGAAGTCACGATCGGCGCCGGCTCCAACGGCGCGGCGCCGCCCTCGCCCTTCAATGACGAATCGACCGGCGAGGGTTCCACCTCGATGGGTTTTTACAATGTCCAGCGTGGGGACGCACCGTACTTCAAGTGGCTCGCAGACCATTTCGCCATGAGCGACAACTATCATCAAGGCGTCAAGGGCGGTACGGGCGCCAACCATATCGTTATCGGCACCGCGGACGCGATCTGGTTCTCCAACGGCGCCGGCGCGCCGGAAGAACCGCCGCACGTCACGGTGAATCCGACAACTCCAGGAGTGCCTCCAGGCGGCGCCACCAACGCTCTCAGCGAAATCGAGAACCCGAATCCACAACCCGGCACAAACAACTACTATATCCAGGACGGTTACGGCGGCGGGTCCGGTTCGCCCACCGCGATGCCACCTAACGCGAACTACGGCGGCGGCTCCTACGTCAATTGCGCTGACACGACGCAGCCGGGGGTAGGCTCGGAAGTGAAGTATCTCAGCGCGCTGCCTCAGAAGGTAAACCCGAACTGCCAGAGCCAACACTACTATCTGGTCAACAACTACAATCCTGGCTATTTCGGTGATGGTTCCAACGCCTACACCGACACAAATGCGAGCAACTATGTATATACCATTCCTCCGTCGTCGGTCAGGAACATCGGCGAAGACCTGAACACGAAGGGTATCTCGTGGGCGTATTTCGGCGATCAGTTCGATGAATATCTGAACGATAAATATGATCTGGCAGTCGGCGACGAGTATTGCAACATCTGCAACTGGGCGCAGTACTCGACGAGCATCATGACAGATCCGGCGCAGCGCGCCGCACACTTGGCGGACACAGCGAAACTCTATTCGGGGATTGCGGCGGGAACCATTCCAGCGGTGTCTTGGGTCAAACCCAGCGGCTTGACCGACGGACACCCGGCGTCGTCGAAGCTGATCCTGTTCGAAGCCTTCACGAAGAAGATCATCGACGCCTTGCAGGCCAATCCGGCGCTCTGGAAGGAAACCGCCGTGATGATCACGTTTGACGAAGGCGGCGGCTACTGGGATTCCGGTTACGTCCAACCACTCGACTTCTTCGGCGACGGCACCCGCATTCCGATGATCGTGGTTTCCCCCTACACCCAGGCCGGCCACATCTCGCACACCTACACCGATCACGCTTCGCCAGCGAAGTTCATCGAGCGTAACTGGTTCCTCCCCCCGATCACAAATCGCAGCCGGGATAATTTGCCCAATCCGATCTCCGTCTCAAATCCCTACGTCCCGATCAATTCGCCGGCTATAGGCGACTTGTTCGACCTGTTCGACTTCGGCCAATTCGGAGGCCACCCCGTCAGCCCGTTCCCCGGGTTCGGAGCCGTCCCTTGAACGGAACCTAGCGGCTCTGACTGCGCTTCTCGGTGCCGGCCTCTCGATATGGGCCGGCATCGGTTTTGAAAAAGCGACGTTCCGCGAACCGGCTGCGGCTGCATTTCAGATTGTGAGGCCGAACACGGGATTCTACAATCCCCGCCACGTTTCGCGCGTGAGGAACACCGAGACCTATCTGGACGCGACCGATCAATAACAGGGCGTGCCGTGGTGGCAGCTTCGGCCCGACGCGGCGCCAAGATCACAGTTTGAGAGTATGCGAGCCGATGAGAAGACCAGAACGGTCGGAATCAACCGCCAGCCTTGCCGGCGAAGTCGATTTCGTGGCGATCTGGATGGCTTCAGCTTCGCCTCGGGCGAGGCCCGCCTAGCGGCGGCGTCGCGCCCTTATTCAGGAGAAGTCCGTTGTCTCACGTTTTTCATATAGCCGCGGTTGCCTCGCTCAGCCTAGCGATGGCGTCGCTCGCCACCGCCGATGATCTCACAACCTATCAAATCGTGCTCGAGAACCATAAGTTCACCCCGTCCGAAATCCACGTGCCCACGGGCAAGCCGTTCATCGTCGTGGTAACAAACAACAACGACGCCGCGGACGAATTCGAGATGCTCTTGCCCGCCCTCGAGAGGACGCTTCAGGCAGGACAGCAGCGCAAAATGAGAATAAGGC
>JBAQGU010000404.1:0-2888 GCA_049287975.1 Roseiarcus sp. | reverse complement strand
CGGCTCTCGGCAAAGGCCAGGTCCTCGGGGATCGCGCTATCGAGATGATGGCAGACCATCAGCATGTCGAGGTGCTCGTCGAGCGTGTTTCGGGTGAACGGGCGCGTCGGATTGGTCGAGGACGGCAGCACGTTGGGCAGGGAGGCGACCCGGATGATGTCGGGTGCATGCCCGCCGCCGGCGCCCTCGGTATGGAAGGCGTGGATCGTGCGGCCCTTGAACGCCTTGATCGTATCCTCGACGAAACCGCTCTCGTTGAGCGTGTCGGTATGGATCATCACCTGCACGTCGTGATCGTCGGCGACGGAGAGACAGCAGTCGATCGCGGCCGGCGTCGTGCCCCAGTCCTCATGCAGCTTCAGCGCGCAGGCGCCGGCCTCGACCTGTTCGACCAGCGCTGCGGGCTTGGAGGCGTTGCCCTTGCCAGCGAAGCCGAGGTTCATCGGAAAGGCGTCGGCCGCCTCGATCATGCGCGCGATATGCCAGGCGCCCGGGGTGCAGGTGGTCGCGAAAGTGCCGGTCGCGGGGCCCGTGCCGCCGCCCAGCATCGAGGTGACCCCGCTCATCAAGGCTTCGTCGATCTGCTGCGGGCAGATGAAATGGATGTGCGTGTCGAAGCCGCCGGCGGTGAGAATCTTGCCCTCGCCCGCGATCACCTCGGTGCCGGGGCCGATGATGATCGTCACGCGGGGCTGGATGTCCGGATTGCCAGCCTTGCCGATCGCCGCGATCATGCCGTCCTTGATCGCGACGTCAGCCTTCACGATCCCCCAGTGATCGAGGATCGTCGCGTTGGTTATGACGGTGTCGACTGCCCCCCTGGCGCGCGTGACCTGGCTCTGCCCCATGCCGTCGCGAATGACCTTGCCACCGCCGAACTTCACCTCCTCGCCGTAGGTGGTGAAATCCTTTTCGACCTCGATGAACAGCTCCGTGTCCGCGAGCCGCACGCGATCCCCCGTGGTCGGCCCGAACATGTCGGCGTAGGCGGCGCGGGGGAGCGAGGTGGGGGGACGGGAGTTGGGTGACCTGGGCATGGTTTCCTTGTTGGCGTTCGAGAAGATTGAAGGCGTTCGGAGGCAGCGCTGTCGATTCAAGTCCTACGTCTCGAGTTCTTTGAAGCCATCGGAGCCGGCGGCGTCCTTGTCGAAGGTAAGAGTGACATCGTAGCCGGCCTCGTGGTTCATCGCAGCGATGAGCCTGTCAGCGAAACCGGCCAAGCCCGTATTCGATTCGCTGATCGCCTCGAGAACCGAGTCACGATGCTGAATGACCAACGCCGGATGCCGCGCGATCATGTTCAAAGCCTGACGGATCCAATCGTCGTCCCATTTGTAGGTGCGTCGCATGGTCCAGGCGAATTCCACGAGCACCACGACATTGACTAATATTTGGCTTCTGCCGCTTTGATCCAGCAGACGGCTCGCAGCCAAGCCTTGCTGGGCATCGTCATCAGCAAACACACGAACAAGCAGATTCGTGTCGACGCCGATCATTCAGCGGCGGGCCGACGCGATGACCGTCTATTCTTCGCGTTCCGCCGCAGAATTCGGTTGTTGTCTTCGACGACTTCTTCAGCAATCCCCTGGTCCATCTCTTTGATCGAGATTGGCGGCGATCTGACCTCGACATCGAAATGGCCGGCCCAGTCCTCGGCGCGAGCCGTGATCGCATCGAAAAATACGTCGCCGTCCAGCGTCAGAAAAAACTCGACCTCGCAACCTTCCTTGATGCGCAATTTTTCACGGAGGGCGACAGGCAGCGCGATCGTCCACTCCGGGCCTACAACAGTTCGATAGTGCGGCATTCCCGCCTCCACGGCTTAGTATTCTATTATTCTATCACACCTTCCCCATCACCTCTTGCCGGAACCCGATCGCCTGTCGTTTGCCGGCGATGGCGACGAGGCGCACGGTGCGGCTCTGGCCGGGCTCGAAGCGGGTCGCGGTTCCCGCGGGGATGTCGAGGCGGTAGCCGCGCGCTTTCGCGCGCTCGAACTTCAGCGCCGGGTTGGTCTCGAAGAAATGGTAGTGCGAACCGACCTGAATCGGCCGGTCGCCCGTGTTGGAAACATCCAGCTCGACCGTCTCGCGTCCCTCGTTCATCACGATCTCGCCGGGCTCGGCGAGAACCTCGCCGGGAACGAGCTTGTCGTCCGCGCCGCGAATCGGATTGTGGATGGTCACCAGCTTCGTGCCGTCGGGAAAGGTCGCCTCGACCTGAATGTCGTGGATCATCGAGGCGATGCCGTCCATTACCTGATGAGCGCCGACGACATGGGCGCCCGCCTCCATCAATTCGGCGACGCCGCGGCCGTCCCGGGCGCCCTCGACGACGAAATCGCTGATCAGCGCCACCGCCTCGGGGTGGTTGAGCTTCACACCGCGCTCGAGGCGCCGGCGCGCGACGACCGCCGCCATGGCGATCAGCAATTTGTCTTTTTCCCGTGGCGTGAGGTTCATGCGTTCGCCGCCCCTGTCTTCGGCCCGATCGCGGCGCATTCGAATTTGTGCTTTGCGTTCGCGCGGCAGAATGACTGCGATTTTCAAAGCTTGCAATCTGGTTTGGCGATTGGGAAAGCCGGGCTGCTCCGACGATGGCTGATTGCCCGCAAAGTCGGCGGCACCGCCGCAAAATTAGGCGCCCGGGCCATGCAGGTCTGCCGCCCTGATCAGGCTGCGCGTATACTCGTCCCTCGGCCGTTCGAAAATCGCCTCCGTCAGTCCCCGCTCCACGACCTTGCCCGCCCTCATTACGAGGATTTCGTCCGCCATTGCCCGGACGACCGCCAGATCATGGGTGATGAACAGATAGGTCAGCCCGTGCGCGTCCTGCAGCGCGCGCAGCAGCGCGAGGATGTCGCGCTGCACCGAGCGATCGAGCGCCGA
>JBAQGU010000403.1:0-3011 GCA_049287975.1 Roseiarcus sp. | reverse complement strand
GCCGAGAGCCTGCGCGCCCTCCGCGAACGGCCGAGCAATCCGGACGCGGTCGATTTGGCGATGCGCGGAAGGGTGGTCTGGTATAAGTTTCAAGGTGTGAACGTGAACGAGGCCATCGACGATTTCGAGCGGACGCTGCGGATCGACCCCGAGCAACCGGAGGCGCTGGTCGGCCTATCGCGCGCGTTGGCCAGCAAGGTCATCAATCTTTCGAGCGCCAATCCCGTCGAGGACGCGAACCGCGCCGACACTTCGGCTTCAAAAGCCCTTTCGGTTCATCCCGAAAACGCCGCGGCGCATCTGGCGAAGGCTTTTGCAATTTTTGCTGGTATTTGGGTCGGTACCAACGCGAATACAATTGGACAGTGGGATATCGTCGTCGCCGAAACAGATGCCGCGATCGCCGACGACCGCAATCTAGCCGAGGCCTACGCCAGTGCAGGATTGTGGAAGCTGTTTGTCGGGCGCGCCGCGGAGGGTTTCATCGGGATCGAAACCGCGCTGCGCCTCAGCCCGCACGACCCGACCCGGTTCTCCTGGGAATTCGAGATTTGCGCGCTGCACGCGTATCTCGCGCAGTGGGATCAGGCGATCGAATGGTGCCGAAAGTCGCTGGCCACACAACCCTATATCTTGTCGTTCCTCACCATCTCCGCCGCCTACGCCTGGGCCGGCCGCGACGCGGACGCTCATGCGGCGGTCTCCGAATTGCTGAAGCTGAAGCCCGGGTTCACGGTGCAAACATGGGCGAAAGTCAAACGTTCGGATAATCCCACCTATCTTCTCGGGCTCCAGCGCATTGTTGAAGGCCTGCGCAAGGCGGGGCTGCCGGAGGAATGAGCGAGACCCGCAAAATCGCGGCGATCCTCGCCGCCGACGTCGTCGGCTTCAGCCGAGCCGCGCCCGCCAGCGCGGCTGCGGGCGCTGCGCGCGGACCTCACTCGACCGGCGCGCCAAATGCCGTTATGCGGTGCTTTGGCGGGCGGCGCCGAACTCGCAACGGTGAGTGCGACAGGGTAGGATCGGCCAACTAGGCGCGTGGGTCGTTCAAAATGGGGGATGACACAGGAACGTCAGTGTCATGCCCGCGAAAGCGGGCATCCAGACTCGGCCGCACGTGCTGGGGCTCTGGATTCCCGCTTTCGCGGGAATGACACCAACGTTGAAGAACCTCTTTTTGAATGACCCGCGTCACTAGGCGGCGGGAACAACCCGCCAAGGGGGGAACGCGATGAAATACCTTCTGCTGCTGATCCCTTGCGTGGTCGCGCTTTGGGTTCCGCTGTTCAACTCGGCCGGCCCCGAGCTTTTCGGCATACCCTTCTTCTACTGGTTTCAGCTGCTGCTGGTGCCGGTCTCCGCCCTCGCGATCTTCGCCGCCGATCGTATGGGCAAGGCCTGACCATGTTCGAACATCTCAACGTCGTCGCAGCGAGCGTCTTCGTGTTCTTTTTCGCGTTGGTCACGATTCTCGGCTTTCTCGCATCGCGTTGGAAGGCGGCCGATCTCGGCCATATCGCCGAATGGGGACTGGGCGGGCGGCAGTTTGGCCCTTGGATCACCTGGTTCCTGCTCGGCGGCGACCTCTATACCGCCTATACCGTGATCGCAATTCCCGCGGTCGTCTATTCGATCGGCGCCTATGGGTTCTTCGCGGTTCCCTATACCATTCTCATCTATCCCTTCCTCTATCTGACGATGCCGCGTCTGTGGGCGGTCTCGCGCAAGCACGGCTACATGACGGCCGGGGATTTCGTGCTCGGGCGCTACGGCAACCGTGGGCTCGAGCTCGCCATCGCGCTGACCGGCATCCTGGCGACCATGCCCTATATCGCGCTGCAGCTGGTCGGCCTCGAGAAGGTGATCTCGGCGCTCGGCATCAAAGGTCAGGGCGCGATGGCGCACGCCCCGATCACGATCGCCTTCGTGATCCTCGCGCTCTACACTTACAAGAGCGGCCTCCGCGCGCCGGCGATGATCGCCTTCGTCAAGGACACGATGATCTACATCTTCATCGTGGCGGCGATCGTCATCATTCCCTATGAGCTCGGCGGCTTCGGCGCCATTTTCGCCGCGGCGCAGAAGGCATTCGACGCCAAGATAGCGGCGGGCGCGGCGGCGACGCCGCCGGTCAAGGTCACAGCCGGCCTCACCTTGGCCCCGACGCAGGTCGCGCCCTACATCACCCTCGCGATCGGCTCGGCGACGGCTTTGTTCATGTATCCGCACGCGATGACGAGCACGCTGGCGGCGTCCAGCGGCCGCGCGATCCGATTCAACGCGATAGCGTTGCCGGCCTATTCCTTCGTGCTGGGCCTGATCGCGTTGCTGGGGATGATGGCGCTCGCCGCCGGCATCAAGGTGGCCCCGCCGGCCACGGACGCGGTGCCGCAGCTCGTACTGTGGGCGTTCCCCGACTGGTTCGCCGGTTTCTGCTTCGCCGCGATCGCGCTGGGCGCGCTGGTGCCGGCAGCGGTGATGTCGATCGGCGCCGCCAATACGTTCACGCGCAACATCTGGAAGCTCGTCCATCCCAAGATGACGCCACGCGAGGAATCGGTGGTCGCCAAGCTGGTCTCGCTGATCGTCAAGGTCGGCGCGCTGCTGGTGATCTTCTTCATGCCGACGCAATTTGCGCTGGATCTGCAATTGCTGGGCGGCGTCTGGATGGTGCAGATCTTCCCGGCGATGATCCTGGGTCTGTTCACCCGCTGGTTCAGCGGTTCGGCGCTGCTGATCGGCTGGGCCGCGGGCATGATCGTGGGCACGTCGCTGGCCTGGGGCGAAAAGGCCTGGACGCCGCTCCATGCCCTGAAGTGGGACGTCCCGCTGCTAGGCAATTTCGATCTCGGCTTTTCCGCCTACAACGGTCTGACCTCGGTGATCGTCAATTTCGTCGTCGCGGCCGCGCTCTCGCTCGTCCTGCGCCCACGCGCGCGCGACGAAACCTCGCCGGGCGATTACACGGAGAGTGGACCGGCTCTCGCCGCGCCTGCTTTCGGCGAGGTCAC
>JBAQGU010000402.1:0-1916 GCA_049287975.1 Roseiarcus sp. | reverse complement strand
GATCCGCACCGAACCGGCGAAACTGTCGACCACCAAAGGCGGGGGCGCCGCCGCCGCGCCTCCAAGCGCAACCGTAGATTGTTCACCTGCGGGGTGAACGGCGATGGGCGGTAGATCCTGGGTCATCGCACTGAAAATGCCCGATTCTCCGCCAAACGGGAACAGGCCAAATGCCGTTCTTAGGATAACTGAATCAGTTCGCCTTATCCCACGGGGGGAGTTGCCTGCCGCGAACTTTGGGGCTTCAGAAGACGCGAGGATCGAGGGCGCCACGACCTTGTCCGGCTCGCGATCTTTGCGCCGCTCGAGACCGCTTCCCGGCACACGCCGCCACCTCGTGCTACCGTTGCAAAGGTCTAGCTTCCCGCCCCCTCCGTCACAGCGCCGCCGCCCACACTTCCGCAGGGTCGAGTCGATCCGCTCACGAAGCTCGGCGGCGACTCCGCCCCGATACGCCGAGATATCGGCGATCGCCTAAGACGTGCGGCCGTTCGTTCGACGCGCGGGGCCGTTTCGAAATCGGCGACGGCCTTCCCAGGATGCGAAATTGTGAATACTATCGTTTTCGTCTCCGGGGCGATCGCGTCGTTTCGGGGAAAAAGCAAATAGCCATGTGGAATTCGCCGCGACTGTCGAAATGCAGGCGGCGAGATTCACGGCGAGCAGGGAGGAAACGAGATGAGAAATATTGTGTATTTGGGCGTGGCCACGGCTCTGGCGTGTCTTTGGGGGTCGGGCGCCTCTGCCCAATCGGGCGCCATCAACAAGGCCGTCGGCGGCTATTCCTTCGAGGAAGCGGCGAAGGAAGCGCCAACCACGAAGAAGGACGGCAAGCCACTCACCTTCGCGATCGTCACCCACACCGCGGGCAACGGGTTCTTCGATCCGGTCTACGTCGGCGCGCAGGTCGCCGCCAAGGCCTTCGGCATCAATCTGATCCGACTAGGCTCCGAGGCGCCGATCGACGACATCCCGCGGGAAATCCAGATCCTCAACCAGATCGTCAACGACCCCACGATCAACGGGGTGATCATGACGACGCCGCAGGTCGGCGCGTACAACGACATCGTCAAGAAGCTGGAGGAACGTGGCGTTGTGGTCGCCACCACCAATTCCTACGACGGCACGCTGCTCGACCGTAGCAACATCAGTCATACCGGCCAGGACGCGTCGGCGGCAGCGATCGGCGGCGAGGCGATCGTCAAATGCCTGCTGAAGAACGGCGTCAAGGGCGGCTCGATCCTGTTCCCGAACACGGTGCCGGTCGGCAATATCGAAGTGAACAATCGCGTCACCGCCGCCTTCCAGGCGACGCTGAAGGCGCTGAAGGCGGCCGGCCGCTTGCAGGACTTCAAGGTCGACGCGGGGCCGAACAATATCGGCGTCGACGTCGGCACCGACATCACCGCCGGGCCGATCGTGCAACTGATCGAAAGCCGCAAGGACGTGGTCGGGCTGTTCGGGCCCAACGGCGGCGTCACGCCTGCGATCGGCGACGCGGTCTCCCAACTCAAGCTGAACAACAAGATCTGCGCCTACGGCTTCGACCTCGGACCCAAGCAGCTCGAGCAGATCAAGTCGGGAGCCTTGCAGGGCTCGCTCGGCCAGCAGCCCTTCCTGCAGGGCTTTTATCCCGTAGTGCAACTCTACCTGCAGATCGACCGCAACATCGCGGCGGCGAATCTGGATACGCGCGCGCAACTCGTGACCAAGGACAACGTCGCGAAAGTCGGCAAGCGCTTTGAAAACTGAGCGCCGGTGAGTGCCCCTCTCCCGCTCTTTCGGGAGAGGGTTGGGGTGAGGGGCGTGGGAATTACGACGCCCCCTCGTCCGGCGCCCGTCATTGCGAGCGACAGCGAAGCAACCCAGACTAAGGGTTCGCGGTGCGGCTTAGTCTGGGTTGCTTCGCTTTGCTC
>JBAQGU010000401.1:0-5194 GCA_049287975.1 Roseiarcus sp. | reverse complement strand
GACAATACACCCTCCAGCGAAGGCCAGTCTCGCAGTTCAGCACCTCCGACTTGGTCACGACGGGATATCGGCCGGCCGCTATCTCGACGCCGAGCGCCCGCGTGAAGACGATCGCGTTGGAGTTTGGGTCGGGGTGTTGAAACTGGGAGATGATGATATGGCCGGAAGGGCGCAGGAACGCGTAAAACCGATTCAATATTTCGATGGGGCGCTCGAGCGACGTCAACGCCTCGTTGAAAACGATAACGTCGTAAGCCTCGCGGCCCGGCGGAGTGAAATCGTCGAAGGAACACGGTAAAAACGTCAGCGCGCCATACTGCTCGCGTGCTCGGCGAATCGCCGTCGGAGACAAATCAAATCCCGTATACCGTATGCGATTGATATCGAGGTAATCGACCAATAGCCCCTCGCCGCATCCGGCATCGAGAAGATTGCCCTGCCGAAGGAGTTTGTGGACGTAGCCGGCAACGGCGGCGTAGCGCGGCGTCTCTGTTATGGAGTGGAGGTACTGCCATTTTCCTTCGCGAAAGGTCTGGTCCCAGTTCACCCCAGGCGCCTGCTTCTCCTCTCGCGGAGGCTCCGCGTCATGCCGCTCGATGCTCAACGCAGTCCTCCCCATTACCCATCCGGCCGATCCTCACTCGTCAGTCATTTGGACGAAGTTGCCAATAGTGCTGCGTCCACGGATCGCTTCGATCCAAGTCATGAATGCTCGTTTCGGCAAGCTTTTTCAGGAGAGTGACCGGAGGCAACCGAAAGGCCTCGATTGGCTGGCCAATTCTATTGCCGTGCCAGCCACGGACAACGTCTTCCGCCGCAAAGCTGCGCGTCGCGTACTTGAGAAACGCGTGTTCCTGGCTGCGCACGATATAGTGCCTCAGGGCGAAATGCTCGGGCGCGAGACGAAGATGGGAGCCTGCTAGAAGGTGGCCGCCAAACGTGGCAGATGAAAAACCGCCGTCCCTCTTCCACGCCCGCATCAGGCGCGGGGAGGAAGGCTGAAAGAAGTAATAGTACGAGATCGGTTGGCGGCCCCACATCTCCGGTTGGTAGTCTCTCTCGATTGGCAAAAAGACGAACTCATCGAAGTTGACGACGTTCCAACCCTCCGCGTCCAACCGGGACAGAGCCTCACGCAGACCTTCTCCTTCTCGATAGGAGTGCATGATCTCGTCGGCGTCGACGTGGACGACCCAATCCGAGTTCAACGCCTCGATAATCTCCATCTTTCGTTGAAGCTGCTCTGAAAGAGAGAAAGCGCCAGAGAATGGAAGCCTACAGACCCGAACCAGATGCGCCGCAAATTCGCTGCGCCCGTAAATCTGGGCGCTGGAGTCGGTAGAGTCGTTGTCTATGACAACAAAATCAAGCCCGTTGGAGATTAAATCGCGCAGACAGTTGGCCAGGTAGGCTTCCTCGTTTCGAATCGCCAGAACGGCAGTGACGTTCATTCGACTATCCTGGCTCCCACCGCGATCAATGGCGCCAACACCAAAAAGCTACATACCACCTACTATTATTGGAGACGAAGGGACTGTCCTCCAAGCCTTATCGATTCAGATCAAATAAAAGTTCATTTTCTTGCCGTTCTGACCAATGCCGACCGGGTCCCCCGTAAGTTCGGTGGCGATTGCGCGCGACCGGCGCTTCTTCTTCTTTCACAATTGTGACGCGCAGTTTGTGCTCCGCACGAACATTCTGCATATCCGGTAGCAAGACCATGCTGTTGAACAATGCCGTCCCGCAGAGCGTATAGATGTTATAAGGGCAATAGCCGATCGAATATTCAGATTCACGATGGCGGGCTAGGTTTACGAGAGCCTGTTTTGCGATCGTCAGCATGAGATCAAGACGCGGTCGACTGCATAGAACTGTATTTAATAGAAAATGCGTTCCGAGCCGGCGGGCTTTGAGAGCCAAAATTCGATCGATGAAGACCGAATCGACATCGCTGAGAGAAGCGAGAAGCTGATGGAGGGCCTGCAGATCGCGAATTCCAACGTGACAATCGATATAAAGCCCACCAAATTCATACAAGAGGATTAGTCTCGCGACGTTGCATTTGGCAGCCGGGAGTCGAATCGCCCAATAAATCTGGACATATTCTGGAAAATACCGTTCCATCAAGGGCAAGACATTGCGATCATCGTAGATGCAAAAACTTGGAAAGGCGTTGGTCCATTCAGCGGAAAAGGCGGCAATCTGCGCTCGGTCCTCACCGTCCCAGTAAGCAAAAGGAGCCATTTGGAGAGAGTTCCTTTTCGTACGACTGCGAAAGAATTCGGCTAGTCGCTACCATGCAACGCGTTGGAAGTCGATTATTGTCGCGCCCCCGAGCCGCCGGCCTGAGCCGCCGTCCGTGTTCGTCTGGACCCCCTCGACAACTTTTGATAAGTGCAAGCGCCGAAAGGGCCCGGACGAGACAGATGACAAACACAAAAGTCGCACTGATTACCGGCGTCACCGGCCAGGACGGCGCGTTCCTGGCCGAGCTACTTCTTGGAAAGGGTTACATCGTCCATGGCATCAAGCGACGCTCTTCCTCATTCAACACCGAGCGCATCGATCATCTCTATCAGGATCGGCACGGCGAAGACGTTCGGTTCTTCCTCCATTACGGCGATCTCACCGACACGTCGAACCTGATTCGAATCATCCAGGAATCCCAACCGACAGAAATCTATAATTTGGCGGCGCAGAGCCATGTCCACGTATCCTTCGAAACTCCCGAATACACCGCCAACGCCGACGGCATCGGCCCCCTCCGGCTGCTCGAGGCCATCCGCATTTTGAAACTCCGCGATCGCACGCGATTTTATCAGGCCTCGACGTCGGAGCTTTACGGCCTGGTTCAGGAGGTTCCGCAACGGGAAACTACGCCGTTCTATCCTCGGTCTCCCTACGCCGC
This sequence comes from Roseiarcus sp., assembly GCA_049287975.1. Taxonomy (GTDB): domain Bacteria; phylum Pseudomonadota; class Alphaproteobacteria; order Rhizobiales; family Beijerinckiaceae; genus Roseiarcus. The sequence goes on along the minus strand of JBAQGU010000401.1, from coordinate 2,286 downwards.
GGCGAAACTCTACGCTTATTGGATCACCGTGAACTATCGGGAGGCCTATGGATTGCACGCCTCGAACGGAATTCTGTTCAATCATGAGAGCCCACTCCGCGGTGAAACTTTCGTGACGCGCAAGATTACGCGAGCGGTGGCCTCCATTGCGCTCGGCCAGCAGAGCTCGGTATATCTGGGCAATCTGGACGCCAGACGCGACTGGGGCCACGCGCGCGACTATGTCGAAGGCATCTATCGGATTGTCCAGCAGGAGGAGCCCGACGATTTCGTTCTGGCCACGGGGGAAGCTCATTCGGTGCGTGAGTTTGTCGAACTCGCCTTTGGCGAGGTCGATCGGCGAATCGAATGGCGCGGCGAGGGCGTCGACGAGACCGGGATCGATCAGAGCAGCGGTCAGGTTGTGGTGCGGGTCGATCCGGGGTACTTTCGACCAACCGAAGTTGATCTCTTGATCGGGGATCCGTCGAAGGCGCATCAAAGGCTCGGCTGGCGGCATCAGACGAGCTTTGGCGAGCTCGTCCGCGAGATGGTTCGTTCGGACCTCGAGCGCCTCGAGGGTCAGCCCCCGCGGCGCAATCAACGTGAATGAGGTCCTTGTGAGTGGCGTCCTGGAGCCGTTTTCTCTCGAGGGGCGGAAAGTGTTCGTGGCCGGCCACACGGGGATGGCGGGCGCGGCGATCGTGCGGCGACTGGCGCGCGAGGGGTGCGAGGTTCTCACCGCGGCGCGCGAAGTCGCGGACCTGCGGCGACAGCAAGAAACCGAGCGCCTGCTAGATCGGCTTCGTCCAGATGTCGTCGTCATAGCGGCGGCTCGCGTCGGCGGCATCAAGGCCAACAACGATTTTCCCGTCGATTTCCTCGCCGACAATCTCGCCATTCAGACCAATTTGCTGACCGCCTCCCATCTCGTTGGCGTCGATCGGCTGTTGTTCTTGGGTTCAACCTGCATCTACCCGCGCGACGCGCCACAGCCGTTGCGCGAAGATTCGCTGATGACGGGTCCCTTGGAACCCACCAACGAGTGGTACGCGATCGCCAAGATCGCGGGCCTGAAGTTGGCCCAAGCCTACCGTCGCCAATACGGCCGCCGCTACATTTCGGTCATGCCGACCAATCTCTATGGCCCCGGCGATAATTATCACCCCGATCATAGTCACGTCGTCGCGGCGCTCATCCGCCGCTTTCATGAAGCCAGGCAAGCCAAAAGTCTTTCGGTGACGGTATGGGGAACCGGAACCCCCCGGCGCGAATTTCTCTACGTCGAGGATTTCGCCGACGCCTGCGTTTTCGTTCTCGAGAACTACGACGACGACCAGCACCTGAATATCGGTTTCGGGGAAGATGTGAGCATCGCGGATTTCGCGCGCCTCGTCGCGCACACGGTGGGTTATGAGGGCGAGATCGTTTTTGACGCTCGCAAACCCGACGGGACACCGCGAAAACTCGTCGACACGTCACGCCTGACGGCTCTCGGCTGGCGGGCGCGAACTTCGTTGCGCGAGGGGCTGTCGCTCGCCTATCGGCATTTTCTAGCGGAGGACGTCGATCGGAGGGAAGTTTGAAGCGCTTCGGACCGCCGGTGCGCCAAGCGCCGGGATCATCTGCGGATTGGTGGATCGTCGAGGCGAGGGCGGGATGTGTCCGCCGCAACTTGGCGAGCGCGGGCTCAATTCCTATTTACCGGATATGAACGTCGCCGGTCGCCGCCGAAATCGAGAGCCGTCGCCCGCCTTCCAACCGGATTTGCTGGGCGCGTCCGGCGGAATGCCGGAGGGATTCCGTTATGTGGGCGATCTATTGTCGGTCGAGGAGGAGGAGGGGCTTGCGCGCGAGCTGGAGGCTCTGCCCTTCAAGCCGTTTGACTTTCATGGCTACGAAGCCAACCGGCAGGTTGTCGGCTTCGGCTTCCGTTACGACTACTCGCGCCGCGAAGTGGTGGAAGCGCCGCCCGTCCCGACCTTTCTCGACCCGGTCCGGCAAAGAATCGGCGAGGCGTTCGATCGACCTCCGGAAGACTTCGAGCAGGTTTTGATCAACGAATATCGCCCGGGCGCCGGAATCGGCTGGCACCGCGACAAGCCGCAGTTCGGCGAGGTAGTGGGAGTTTCGCTGCTGGCTCCCTGCAACTTCCGTCTTCGCCTCAGGTCGGGCGAGGCTTGGGATCGCTTTTCACTGTGGAGCCGCGCTCCGCTTACATGTTGGCGGGTCCCTCGCGGACCAGCTGGGAGCACAGCGTTCCGCCACTGGATCGCCATCGCTACTCCATCACTTTTCGTACGCTCG
>JBAQGU010000400.1:0-3448 GCA_049287975.1 Roseiarcus sp. | reverse complement strand
GGCCGGCGTCGCCGCGTTTTACGCGCTGGCGGCGGCGCTCGCACAATTGGCGCTGCTGGGCGCCGGGGCGGGGCTGATCGCGGAAGTCGGCTGGGTCGCTTACAGCCTGCATTTGGCCTGGCAGGTCTCCCGCATCGACGGCGCCAGTCCGGCGACGGCGCTGCGGCTGTTCCGTTCGAACCGCGACGCGGGGTTGATCCTTTTCGCTGGGCTGGCGCTGAACGGGTGGGCGGCGCAGGGGTTGGGGTGAGCCCCGGGCGGTGAGACGCTCCGTTTCTTTTCGAACCGGCTGCGGGCGCCGGGGCCAAGTTTCTCCGGACTGCGCGGGGGGCTGACGCAAACCGAGATTCTATTCTGGTTTCGTGAATTATCAAGGCTTTGCGGCAAGGAAAATTTCCGCCTCGGCCGCCCCTTCGCGGAGTCGCTGGCGAAACATCTCGTCGACCGCAACGCGAAGCTCGGCGACACGTTCAGTCTCGTGATGGCTGACGTCGCACCGAGCACCAATAAAATCCAGCAACCCGTCTATTCCGCCGGGGCGCCCGACATGCCCAACATCGTTCTCTACCCCGCCGAGACTGCGGAGGAGGCGTGGAGGGCCATCAAAAATTCGGATAACCCGGACATGTTCCGCGAATTCATACGGCAACATCCCGACTCGCCTTTCGCCGACGCCGCTCAGGCGAAATTGGACAAATTCGACGCGGAGCGTCGGGCGAGCGACGCCGAAAAGCTTTTGAAGGAAAAGGACGAACGCTCACCGCCGTGCGCCGGTCGTCGCTCGCCCGATCCCGAGCATCTCCATTTCGCGACGTGTACCGCAAGGACGATCCGGCTCGGTTGGACGCCGCTCTAGCCTAACCGAGATAGGCGCGCTGCACCTTCTCGTCTTCGAGCAGGTCTTTGCCGCGCCCCGTCAGGACAATTCGGCCGCTTTCCATGACATAGGCGTAGTCGGCGATGTCCAGCGCCATCAGCGCGTTCTGTTCCACCAGCAAAATGGCGACGCCTTGCTCGTTGATCGCTCGGATGGTTTCGAACACCTGTTCGACCAAAACCGGCGACAACCCCATGCTCGGCTCGTCCATCAAGAGGACGCGCGGCCGGCCCATCAACGCGCGCGCCGTGGCCGCCATTTGCTGCTCGCCGCCGGAGAGCGTGCCGGCGACCTGTTTGAGGCGCTCGCGCAATCGCGGAAAAAGGCTCAGCATGCGCTCCTTGTCCTGCTGAATTGCCGGTCTGTCTCGGCGAGTGAACGCGCCCATCGCCAGGTTTTCCTCGACCGTCAAGCGGGCAAAGATGCGCCGGCCCTCCGGCACGTGGAGCACGCCGATGGCGGCGATCCCATGAGGCGGTATGTCTTCGAGACTCTCCCCGTCGAAGCGGACGTCGCCAGACCGCGGACGGAGCAGCCCGCTGACGGCCCGCAACGTGGTCGTCTTGCCAGCGCCATTGGCTCCAACGAGCGCGACGATCTGTTTGGTTTCGACCTGGATCGAGACGCCCTTGAGCGCCTCGATATTGTCGTAGAAGACATGAATGTCGTCGATCTCTAGAAGCGCCATTTTGTCCGCGTCACGGTTCGATCGGCGCTTCGCCGATGTGTTCGACCGCGCGTCGGCGGGCGTCGGCCGGGGCACCCTTCGGACTGCCCAGATACGCCTCGATGACTTTGGGATTGCTCTGGATCTCGGCTGGCGACCCCTCCGCGATCTTGACGCCATGATCGAGAACCGTCACCCGATCCGACATCGACATGACGACGCGCATTTGATGCTCGATGAGCAGAATGGTGATCCCGAACGCCTCGCGCACTCCACGGATGAACGCCATCATCTCGGTGGTCTCGCGCGGGTTCATCCCGGCTGTCGGTTCGTCGAGCATGAGCAGCTTCGGACGTGTCGCGAGAGCCCGCCCGATCTCGAGACGCCGTTGCTCTCCATAGGCAAGATTGCGGGCGATGACATCGCCACGGCCACGCAGTCCGACGAAATGCAACAGCTTCAGCGCTTCCTCATGGGCTCCCTGCTCGTCCCGCCTCGTGTGCGGCGAGTTCAGCAGCGCCCCCCACCAATGGGAGTGGAGATGCAGATGCATGCCGACCAACAGGTTCTCCATCGCGGTAATGTTACGGAACAGCCGGATGTTCTGATAGGTGCGACTGATCCCGAGAGCCGCGACGCGATCGGGCGTCAGCCCATCGACACGTTCGCCGGAAAACCAAATCTGACCGCCGGAAATCTGCAAGTTCTGCATGATGCAATTGAAAACCGTCGTCTTTCCCGCGCCGTTCGGGCCGATCACGCTGTGTATGGCGCGTTCGCGGACGCGAAGGTCAAGCTCGCTCACGGCGACGAGGCCGCCAAAGCGCATGGTGAGCCGTCCCGTCTTCAAGATCTCGCCTCGAGTCTCGTCCGCCATTTATGGCCCCGCTGCCTGCGCGGCGATTTCCCGCGGCTCGTCCGGGGCGCCTTCCACGGCGGCGCGCAACTCCCGACGACGTGTCGCGGAAGGCCATAGACCTTCAGGTTTGATGCGCATCATGATGATGAGCGCCGCGCCGTAGAACAGGTAGCGGAACTCGCCGAACTCTCGCAGCAGCTCCGGCAAGCCGACCAACGCCACGGCTCCGACTATGACGCCGGGCAGACTGCCCATGCCGCCGACGATAATCAGGGCGAGCACGTTGATCGAGATCAGCAACTGGAAGCTGCTCGGATATACCGACGTCAACATGACCGCGAAGATCGAACCGGCGAGACCCGCGAAGGCCGCGCCGAGACCGTAGGCGAGCAGCTTGACCTGGACGAGGTTGATCCCCAGCGCCTGAGCCACGTCCTCGTCGTCGCGAATCGCCATCCAGGCGCGGCCGAGGCGCGAATTTTCGAGCCGCCAGGCGAAATAGGCGGCGACCGCCGACGCAGCGAGCGTCAAATAGAAGAGTTCGACAGGGTCGGAGAGCTCGAAACTTCCGATCCTCGGCTTCGGGATTTGCAAGATGCCCTGCGCGCCGCCCAGCAGGGGCGCCGCCATGTCCGATGCTACGATCACCCGCACGATTTCGCCGAGGCCCATGGTCGCGACCGCCAGATAATCGCCGCGCACGCCGAGCACCGGCATGCCGAACAATACCCCGACCACGACCGAACAGGCGACGGCGATCGGCATCGCGACCCAATACGAAAGGCTCGGCAGCGCCGTATAGCTCGAAAGCGCGTGCGGGCTGTCGGCGGTCAGCAGCGCCGTCGTATACGCGCCGACGGCGAAGAACGCGACGAAACCGAGGTCGAGAAGTCCAGCGAGCCCGACCTCGAGATTGAGGCCCATTCCCATCAGGATGTAGAGCCCGACGAGCAACATCACTTGGCCGATATAGGACCCGGCCACGACGGGAATCAGCACCAACAGGAGGACGAACAGGACAGCCTTGGCGGCGTTGCCATAACCC
>JBAQGU010000399.1:0-4232 GCA_049287975.1 Roseiarcus sp. | reverse complement strand
GGTAAACGGCGCCATTATAGCAGTCCTCCTCCGTCTTGAATCAGAAAGTAGGAATACCAAAAAGACCCTGTAAGGGGCTTATAGGGCAATTTTGAGGCTGTGGAAGCCAGCAGAAGACCCCCTTCGGGAAACGAGAGGGGGCTTCTGCAAGTCGTGCCAATTTCTCGCAGTGCAAGACGGGGCCGTTCGCCATGCATTGCTTATTTTCTTTGTAAATCCAACGTAGTGCTGATTCAAATCGGCGAGCGGTCGACGGCGAGTAGAGCCCGTGTTCTGCAGGATGCTCGCAGGCCGCTCGCCGTGGAAAAAAGAGCCTGGCTCTATTCTACCGCACGGCAGAAAGCCGCCTTGAACCGGACTGATAACATCGCCAAATTGTATTGTGGCTCTGCGGAGGCCAGCTTGATCCGCGAAGCGTGCCAGATAGGAATGCTGAGAGGCGGTGCTCTCTCGATGTTCGTGGACGAGATCACTTCATGTTTTAGAAGACCGGGCCACGTCTCGCCTCCCCAAATCTGCAAAGCAAGAATGGCAGCCGGTGAAAGCGCCGATATCACCACGGCGACCGATAGCAAAGGCGAAGGTCGGTTCATCGAAGAACTCCGTTCCGTTTCGGTGAGAACGCAACGCCCGAGTCGGCATAACTCCGCTACCGCGGAAAAGTTCCACGGCGTTTCCCGCTCCCGTTACATCGCGTTTACGAGAGCGACGAGCAGTTAGCTTATTGCTTCCTGAGCGAAGCGGAACCATCGCCCATCGGACTATGCACGAAGACCGAAGCAATCCATCCGCCTCTCTTGGTGATCCTCACGTTGTAATTCGCCCGATCGCCGAATGACACGGTATTGTAGGTCACCATGCCGTATTCGATAGGGTAGGGTTCGGCTTCCCTGATCGTGCAACCGACCACTTTGCCGGCCGAAGAGGACGGGACAAGCTTACAAGATAACTTCGATCCCCTTACGTCGAATAAGGTTCAACAGCACGAGGGCCGGGCCGGTCGGGCGTTTTTCCTCGCGCTCCAATTTCGACACATGGTCCGCAGTCAGGCGGAGATGCCGCGCAAAAACGGCCTGGCTCATTTTCGCGCGTTCCCGCAACCACCTGATTTCGGAGCCGGTTACAGGCATGACCGTTTCATCGGGCGCGGCGCGTTTAAGGTCGCGCATAGTGAAGTTTGTGCGCCGTCTCGTCCATAGCGCCGATGCGCCGCATCCCGTCGGCGGTTTCGGTCATTTCCAGCGCAAAGCGGTCGTCAAACGCTTGTTTCGTTTGCTTGGTCATTTCAGCACCTCTACGAGTTCCCCCTTGTTCCACAGCCCGCTTGATTGTCGCGGCATCCGCCGAAAGCCACGCGGCGGCAAAGCCGCGAAGGATGTTCAATTGGCGGTCATCGAGATTGTCCTGTGCACTCTTGGCGAAGCCGATCAGAAACACCGCAAAATCAGCCGACCGAATGGCGACCATCACTCGATAGCCGCCCCGCCGCCCCTGCCCTTTCCGCGTCACACGCGGCTTGATGAGGCCGCCGCGGAGATCCGCATCCACCAGCCCCCGCGCCGCTAACTCGATCGCCTCGCGAAGGCTTTGTTTGGAAATGTCCTGGCTGCGGGCGAAGCGGGCGAAGGTCTTCAGTTTGTATATAGCCACCAACCCTCACTGGTTCAATGAACTGTAGTTCAAAAAACGGCTTTGGAAGCGAAATCAGCGAAAGAAAATTGCGTTTTCGGGCGATGTTTGTAAGTTGCGATCCCGCCCTCGAATAGGCGAGCACCGCTCGCCTATTCGCGATCGAAGATTCCTCGCCATGGACAGCGCCCGCACGTGCGGCTAGGCTCGCCTGAAAATGCCGCGCCGGAGCCCGAGCGCCGCGGCGAATCGGGAGGAAAGCAGATGAGCCCTTGGCGCATGAGCGCGGCGTTGGCCGCCGTGATCGGCTTGTTCGCCAGCGCCGCGGCGCAGGCCGCCGACGTCCATCACTACAGCTTCGCCTATGACCAGCCGCATACGACGGGCTATGGCATCGCAGCGGACCTGTTCAACGCCAAACTCAGCGAACTCAGCCATGGCTCGATGGGGATCGACCAGTTCCCCGGCGCGCAACTGGGGCAAGAGCCGCAGATGCTGCAAAAAATCCGCACCGGCGACATCGACTTCATGATCTCTTCCACCGCGAACGCGGCGACCGTCGCTCCGGAATCCGGCGTGCTGTCGATCCACTACATCTTCCGCTCCGAGCCGCAACTGATCAAGGCGATCGGCGATCCCAGGCTCATCGCCGCGGTGCGCGAAATGTTCGACGCGACCGTCAAGGATGGCCATGTGCTGGCGCTCGCCACCCTCGGCCTTCGCAGCCTCTATGGCAAGCGGGCGGTCGCCTCGGTCGGCGACCTCAGCGGCCGCAAGGTGCGCGTGCAGGCGACGCCCACGGAGGACACGATGTTCCCCGCCTATGGCGCGCAAACCGTCCACATGCCGTTCGGCAACGTCTATACGTCGCTGCAGACCGGCGTCGTCGACTTCGCCGAGAACGGCGTCAACGTCTACGACAGCAACAAGCACTACGAAGTCGCGCCGGTGCTGTCGATGACCGAGCACGAGGCCAACAACAGCGTCATCTGGGTCAGCGACAAGCTCTGGGCCTCGCTGACCGACGAGCAGAAGGGCTGGGTGCAGGCGGCGGCGAACGAGGTGGCGACGAAGGAGCCGGCGCAGGCGATCGAACTCGACCACAAGTCGCTGGCGAAGCTGCAGAAGCTCGGCGTCAAGGTCGTCACCGACGTCGACAAGGCGAGCTTCATAAAGATCTCCGAGCCGCTCCAGGAGAAGCTCGCCAAGAGCCTCGGCCCGCACGCGGAGAAGATCCTGCAGATCTGCCGTTCGATCGAGTAGAAAGGTGTCGAACGAAAGCGCCGACCTCGTTCTCGCCGAAGCTCGTCACCTGAAATGGCGCGCGCTGGACCCGCTCGAACGCGCGCTGATGCGGCTCTGCGGCGTTTGCCTCGTCGGTTTCACCTCGACGACGCTGCTCGACGTGATGGCGAGAGTGATCGGACATCCGCTGCTGTGGCCACAGGAAGTGACGTCGGCTTTCTTCGTCTACGGCGTGTTCGTCGGAGCGTCGGTCGCGACCCGGCGCGGCGATCACTTGCAGCTCTCGGCGGTGACGGAGGCGATGGGTACGAGGGCGCGCCGCTTCTTCGAGGTGTTCAACCGCGCCGTCGTCATGGCGGTCGGGCTCTTTATCGTCGTCTACGGCTGGCAGAATTTCCTGACCGGCTTCGGCAGCTTCCGGATGCCTTCGATGCTGCCGATCGCCTATCTTTATGCGCCGATACCGCTGTGCGGCGGACTGGTGGCGCTGTTCAGCCTCGAGCAGATCGTCAACGGCCTCCGCCACGGCTTTCCCGCTGCGCCCGCGCCGTCGAAGGGCCTGACGTAGTGGCGGGCGGCGCGAGACGGCCCCCTCTCCCGCTTGCGGGAGAGGGCTGGGGTGAGGGGCGTGGAGATCACGACGGCCCTCATCCGTCGGCTTCGCCGACACCTTCTCCCGCGAGAGCTGGAGAAGGGGAGTAACCGATGCCGAACAGCGCGATCCTGCTGATCATGACGCTGCTGTTCCTCGCGCTCGGCTATCTCGGCGTGCCCGTGGCGTTCTCGCTGTTGGCGGGGGTTGTCGTCGGCACGATGCTGACGCCGATCACGCTGCAATCGATCGTCGGCCAAATGTTCAACGGCGTCGATTCCGAGGCGCTGATGGCGATCCCATTCTTCCTCTTGGTCGGCGAACTCATGACGTCGGCGAACGTCATCGAGCGCATCGCCGAGCTGTCGCAGGCGCTGGTCGGCCATATCCGCGGCGGCCTCGCCCAGGTCACCACCGTGTTCAGCATGTTCTTCTCCGGCATGTCGGGCTCCTCGTCGGCCGATGTCGCCGTGCTCAGCCGGACGATGGCGCGGCCGATGGCGCGGGAAGGCTATTCCCCCGCCTTCGTCGCGGCGCTGATCGCCGCCGCCTCGACGATCGCCAATCTGGTCCCGCCGAGCATCATGGCGGTCGTCTATGGCGCGGTAGGGAATGTCTCGATCGCGGGGCTGTTCCTCGCCGGCATCCTGCCGGGGGTGATGGTCGGCCTCGGCCTCATGCTGTTCTGCTATTTCTTCGGACCGGTCGGCTTTCGCCGGCCGCGGTCGAGCCTCGGTAATCTCGTCGCCGCGACGCGCGCCGCGGC
>JBAQGU010000398.1:0-1600 GCA_049287975.1 Roseiarcus sp. | reverse complement strand
TCCTGGTCCTTCCGGGCGCGCCGAAGACCGGCCTCGGGCGCGTTTTCGTTCGGGCGAGGTTTGGATTTCCCGCCGTTCCTGATCCGATCCGAGGCGTCCCTTTATGAGGCTCAGGCTGAACGCCTGCATGCTCGTATCCGGCGGAGTTCTGGGAACTCACAACCATTATGCCTGATTCGCGAAGCGCGACGGCCAGGGACCGAGGGGGCGGGACCAATCTTGGCGGCGGCGTGTTGCAGCCATAGCCCGGCGCGGCGACCCGCCCACCTCGGAGGATTTTCAGGTTCGGTCTGGATTTCCTTTCCTTGCCTGATTCATGAAACTCTCAATCGCGCGAGCCAACGCGCGCTCGCCCCCCGCCTCACGCGTCGGCCAGGCGCACGCCCTCGGAAATGACGCCGGTCTCCAGATACCGCCACAGCGCGACCAGCAATTTCCGCGCGAGCGCCACCGCCATCACCTTGCGGATGCGCCCTTTGCCCTCGCCCACGCGGCCGAAGAACCAGCGGCTCAGCGCGCTGTCCGGCTGGAACCGCAACCAGCGCCATGTCAGCTGCAGCAACAGGCAGCGCACGCGCGTGTTGCCGTTCTTGGAGATGCCCTGCTCGCGCTCCATGCCCCCACTCCGGAACGGCGTGCCGGTCAGGCCGACGAACGCCGCGATCCCGCGCCGATCGCGGAACGGCCGACTGAACACCTCACGAACCAGCCGCGTCGCCGTTTCCAACCCCATCCCGCAGATCGCCACCAGCAGGCGGATCATGCCGATTCCACGGTCGGGATCGGGCGCGTCGACCTCCGCCACGCGCGCCGCATCGATCTCCGCGATCTGTTCGCTCGCCACGCTGTGCCGCTTCATCAGGCGCCGCAACTGGGCCATCGTCTGCGCCGGCAGCGCCGCGCCGGAGCGAGTTCGTAAGGCCTCCAGCTTCTCCGCCGCCTTCTTCAGGCGCGGCCGGAAGTCGCCAATGCTGTGCAGGCACAACAGACTCTGGATCTGGTTCTCGAGCCCCACGCGCTCGCGCACCAGCTTGTCGCGCTCGCGACCCGGCCGCCGCGCATCCTCCTCCTCGACGCTGGGAACGCGCACCATCGTGCACACCCGAGGCTCCCCGCGCAGCCAGGCCAACAGCGTCCGCAACAGCATGTCCAGATCGATGCGATCGGTTTTGGCTCGCCGCCCCTTGCGCTCGACGGGGATGCTCGCCGGCTGCATCACATGCGCCTCGATTCCCCGCTCCGTCAGCTCGCGCGCGATCCAGAACCCGTCCCGCCCCGCCTCGTAAGCCACAACTATCCGCGCGATCGTCTTGCCAGCCCTGACCGCCTCCGCCTTCCAGCGATCCACCACACGCATGACTTCGTTCATGTCACGCGCCTTCACGCCCGTCTTCGGACGCCGCGAGACGCCGGGAATCACCGCTCCCAATTGCCAGGACTTCCCGCTCAATTCCATCGCCACCACCAACGTGCTATCGTGATCGAAGGCGGTCGCGGGGCGGTGCGCATCGAAAAATTCAGTCATCGGATCGCTCCATTCCATGAGGTCTGCAACCACAGGATATCAAACCCCGCGGCCGCCCCCATAGAATCTTGTCCC
>JBAQGU010000397.1:0-9360 GCA_049287975.1 Roseiarcus sp. | reverse complement strand
GAGGGGCGCTGCGTCGGCGGATTCGTCGCCAACGATCTCGAAGGCCGCCTGCTCGCTGCGACCCGGAGCGCAGCGATTGAGCCCGGCCCAGGGGTGAAGCTCGTTGTGCCCGAGCGTTTTGCCTTGCCTTCGCTCCAGTCGGGGTTCCGCCACCTGCAACTCCGGGCGGAGGCGGCGACGGCCGGCTTGCTGACGGTGCGAACCGACGGAGTGCTGGTTTGGCAAAAGCGCATGTCCGTGTTGCCAGAGCGGCGCATCCTGGTTCCCCTTTCTGTGCTCGAGCAAAGTCGGGACGCACACGTCTTTTCCGTCGGCTTTCAGCAGGGGTAGGGTTGGCTCGATGCGGGTCGCGGCGATCGATCAGGGTACGACGTCTACCCGATTGCTGTTGGCGGATACCGCCGGAGACCTGCGTATCGCGCATGTGGCGCGCCATACTCCGCGCTATTCGCAGCCCGGGTGGGTCGAGCATGATCCAATGGAGCTGCTGGGCAATGTGGCGGCATGTGTCGCCGCTGCCGGCGCCGTGGATGCGATCGGCATCGACAATCAGGGAGAGAGCTGTCTCGCCTGGGATGCGGCGACGGGCGCACCCCTCTCGCCCGTCATCGTCTGGCAAGACAATCGCACGAAGGATGTCATCGAACGCCTCCGCTCCGACGGCGCAGAGGGGGAGACGCTGGCAAGGGCGGGCTTGCCGCTGGACCCTTATTTCTCCGCGTCTAAGCTGGCCTGGATCGTGCAGACGCTGCCCGACGCGCGCGCGGCGCTTGCCGCGGGGCGGCTGAGGCTCGGGACCACCGACGCCTTCTTCCTCGACCGGTTGACGGGCTGTTTCGTGACCGACGCGACCACAGCGTCGCGCACGTCGCTGATGAATCTGGAGACCGGCGAATGGGATGAGGAGCTTTGTCGCCTGTTCGGCGTTCCACTCGAAGCGCTTCCGGCGATCGGCCCTTCGGCTGCCGCGGTCATCGGCGCGGTTGGGAAGACGCCGGTCACCGCTTCTCTCGTCGATCAGCAAGCGGCGCTCTACGGTCACGGCTGCCGCGCTTCCGGGGACGCGAAGATTACCTTCGGCACGGGAGCCTTCGCGTTAGCGGTGACGGGAAGCGCGATCGTCCGGGCCCCGGAAATCGGCCTGCTGTCCACTGTCGCCTGGCGGACTCCCGAGGAAACGGTTTATGCGGTTGACGGCGGGGTCTACGACGCCGGGGCCACCATCGAATGGCTCGGCCGCATCGGATTGCTCGGCTCGGTTGATGAACTCCGAGATTTTGCCGCCGGCCCGGCGATTGAGCGCGGCGTAGTCTTCGTCCCGGCGCTGTCGGGCCTCGCCTGTCCGTATTGGGATCGCAGTGCTGCTGGGCTGTGGCTCGGCATGTCGACGGATACGAGCCGGGAGGACATGTGCCAGGCCGCAGTGGAAGGCATCGCTCTACGCACCAGCGAAGTCATCGCCGCGATCCAGACGCGCTTGCCGCTCGCCGCCAAACTGTCCGTCGATGGCGGCTTGACGCGCAGCCCCTATTTTTCACAGTTTTTGGCCGATGTATCCGGGTATGAAATCAAAAGTCGCCGTTTCGATGAGCTTACGGCGTTCGGCTGTGCTGGATTGGCTGCGCTGGCTTTGGGGGCCACCTTGCCGACGCCGGCCGAGAGTGGCGCGACGTTGCTGCCGCGGAATGTGAATCGCGCCGATTGGCGCTCCCGTTTCGCCGATGCAACACGCCGGGCGCGAGGATGGCGTTAGGGGGCGGCGCCGAAGCGATATGGACGATGTGGCCGCTTCGGTGGAATAGTCTGTGCGGTCCGGGTCTCGCGTAGCGCTCAGGCTTAGAGCACCCATCCCCCGGACACTTCGATACGCTGAGCGCTTATCCAACGTTGGGACGGGGACAGCAACGCCGCGATAACAGGCCCGATATCGTCGGGCGCCTCTGTGCGCCCGAGAACTGTCTGCGAAGCGATGAAAGCATTCGCCTCAGGTATGTCGCGCAGCGCTCCTCCGCCGAAATCCGTTTCGATTCCACCTGGCGCAAGGACATTTACGGCTATTCTGCGCTCGCCAAGTTGCTTCGCGAGATAGCGCGTGAATACGATGGCGCCCTTTACGGCTCCATATACGGCAAAGCCGGGCAGAGCGACCCGTGCAAGGCCGCTAGACAAGTTCACGATCCGACCGCCATCGGAGATGATCGGCAGGAGCTTTTGCGTCAGGAAGAACACGCCTTTGAAATGCAGGTAAGCACCGGATTTGCCTATGACGCGCGAGCCTGTCTCCGAAATTGCACCGATCAAACGTTCACGTAGCCGCTTCGCCCGTCCTTGAAAGCCGCTCCCAACGGGTTTGAAGATCTGATCTCTTCCACCGCAACCGTCCAAAGCACGAGGGGCGCGCCTGCGGACCTCTGGCAAAGGGTCAGCGCGCGACGCGGAGATTATTGGAGGCGAGGACGGACCCCAGGATGAGAATGCCAATGGGACGGGCCCCTAAATGTAAGTCGTAAACCACGCCTTCGATACGTCTTTTAGTGCCCATTGGGGCAATCGCACTATCGCGTTTCAGGCTCAGGGGCCCGTCAAGTCTATGCCCGCGCGACCGGCTATATCGACAAGCGCAATGTCGATATCGGGGATCGCGTCAAGGCTGGAAATCTGCTGGCCCAGCTCGCGGTGCCGGAACTCGATGATCAGATTTCACAGAACGAGGCGACCCTCAGTCAGCTCAAGTCGGCTTTAGAGCAGGCGGAGGCGAGTCAGAAGCTCGCGCAAGTGACATGGAGCCGGGACGAGCCCTTGGTCAACAAGGGCTGGGTGACCCAGCAGCAGGGCACAGTGGACGTTCAGACCGTCAAGTCGCGCGACGCCGCGGTTGCGGTCGCGCAACAAAACGTCGCGGCTCAAGAAAGCTTGGTGAAGCAGCTCCGACAGAATCGGGATTACGCTTCGGTGGTCGCGCCGTTCGATGGCGTTATCACGCAGCGCAATGTCGACGTCGGCGCTCTGGTGCAAGGCAACGCAACGAGCGGCACATTCATGTTCGAGATCATGCAGGAGGATGTCATTCGCGTCTGGGTGTATGTGCCGCAGGACGCAGCCTTCGGCGTGTCGCCCGGTATCGATGCCCTCGTGCGCGTCCCCGAACTTCCCGATCGCGAGTTCCAAGGCGCGGTCACCCGGATCGCCGACGCTCTGCAGCCGGGAACGCGAACTCTGTTGACAGAAATCGACATCCCGAATCCCGACGGCGCTCTGAAGCCGGGGATCTATTGCTCGATAGAGCTACGTATACCGCGCAAGTCGCCGAGCCTTTCAGTGCCTTCCGACGCGATCATCTTCAACCGCAACGGGATGCAAGTTGCCGTTGTCAGCGACGGCAAGGCGGAAATTCGCAGGGTGAGAGTGAAACGCGATTTGGGCAAGCGGGTGGAGGTGGACGCCGGGATCAAGGCGGGAGATCAGGTGATCCTCAATCCGCCGGTCAACCTTGCCGACGGCGCCAAGGTAACCACCACCGAACTGCCGCGCGTTCTCGTTCCCACCAAACCCGTTCGCGAGCGTGTCGACTATGACGAACCGCGGCTTGACGCGGCCGACGATGGTGACGAGCCCACGCCAGATGGCGGTTGCAGATATCAGCCCGACCTTGCCTTCATGTGCGGCCATCACAGCGTCGCGGCGGCCAGCGGGCTCGGCGGCCGGCCAGCGGGCTCGGCGGTCGAGTGCAGGCGCCGGTGCAGTTCGTCGACATCGTCTTCCGCCGACGCAAGCGAATCTCAAGAATGATGTTGGCATGAGTTGGAAATTGTCAAAGACACTCACAGGCAGATCGCTCAGAGACTCGCTCAGGACTCCAATCGAGTCGATGCGCCGTCCTGGACGCCGCCTGATCCTTCGCTCTATGTTCTGCCGCCACCGCCCATCTACGTGCCTCCGACCGAGTCCAGAGAGCATAGCCGATGAAATTTCCCAAGCCGAAGCCGGAGCTGAGCCCGCAGCAGAAACTGGCGAAGGCGCAAGCGAACGCGGACCATTGGGGGGCGATAGCGGCCGATCCGAACCTGTCGCCGGAGGCGGCGGAGTGGGCGTTCAACTTGGCGAGGAGCGCCCGGGCGGAAGTCGCGCTGCGTCAGAGGGCCGTGCTATGGGCGCGAAGCCAGGGACAGGGCGATCAGATGACGATGTTGCGGGGCCTTCTAAATCCGGGCGCCCCGACCCCCTCCCCGCCACTGTCTTCGGACCCGACGACACCGGAATCGTAGACAAGGCCGGGAATATCCGACTCGACACGCTGAACTCCCGCAAGATCGGGCAGGCGTTCAACGCCGAGCAGATCTAGGCGGCGCGCAGGCTCCTGCTCCAGAGCGCGATCGATGTTCACGAGCGCACGCCTGGCCGCCTGGGCGGGGCTCGACCTCGGTGACGACATTCGCGGGCGAGGCGCTCCGGCTGGCCCCGCCAGGCGCGGAATGTGTCGACTACCAGGGTCACTCCTTCTTGAGGCTCGCCATGATCAAGGCCTCAAGGGTGACCGGGCCGCCGTCGGCGCCGCTGTGCTCGAGCTGCTGCTTGTCACCATATTTCTTCGGAGCCATCTTGCCGATCAGCCATTTGCGCGCATCGATTCGCAGCCGACGATGTTCGATCATATCTGCTTCGGTCGTTTCGACAGTCGAATTATCCCCTTCACCTCTGCGTACGATCTTAGTGCCCTTCTGCGGAGTATCGGCGATTTCATGGATTTCGTCGAATAGAACGTCAGCCTGAATATCTCGCGCGCGGCTGTATTGGTTGCGAAAATCCTTGCTTCCTTCCGCAGATAGCCACCGGAAAACCGTGGCCTTATCGGGCATATCTGCCTCCCCGCAAATCGCTCGGAGACTTTCTCCGTCAGCAATGCGATTACAGATCTCGTCGCCGAGTTCTGTGGTGAATAATGATGGGCGCCCAATTGGACGTTTCTGTCGCACCATAAGATTGAACCCACAATTCGAATAGGCGCTCATTTTGCGCCCATAGCCCTGAATTTGGCAAGGAACGGAATAAGGTTTCTTTGCATCCGTGCGGGGGCGCTCGTGGCGCCAATCATCAAAGGTCTTACTGCACTTGATCCGCGCGCGGACGCAATGATCAGAGCGATCGGTAGGTTCGCGCGGCCGATGTCGCCTTTGCGTCGGCAATCGCAAATTCCTGGGGCCGCGGGGCGTTCAGCGTGGGATGCGCTTCGCGGGGGGTCGCGAAGCTCACTAGGAATCGAGAGCCGGGACAGAGACCGGCTCAATGTTCGTCCGCCGCTGTTCGCCATCCTCCGCCGCAATCCTCGCCGACGGGTGGGGAAAGCGGTGGGGAAGAATGCACTGTCGAACAGAATAGTCAACAATTTCAACGGCGAATGGCGGAGACGGAGGGATTCGAACCCTCGATAGAGCTTTACAACCCTATAACGGTTTAGCAAACCGCCGCCTTCAGCCTCTCGGCCACATCTCCGCTGCGCGTCGGGACTCCCGCCCCCCAGATATGCCCGACGCCCGCGGCCATTGCAAGACCCGCGCGCAGCCTCGCGGCTATCGCGCCCTCTGGCCGAACGGAATTTTGCGCGCCTCTTCGTCCGTGGAGACGGCCTTTCGCCGACCGGGAACGTCGACGACCCGTGCGCATCCAGCCCTAGACCGAACGGACGCACGCCTCGTGGCTCGCCGGACGTTTGTTCATGACGCCGAATAGGCATCCCCGCCGAAACGGCCGCTCTCGCGCGCGAGATACCGTTCGGCGTCAGCCACTAGTAGATCTGGATCTGTGGATTCGTCGCGGCCATCATCAGCTCCTTGATTGAGAGCGGAGCATCGTGACGCGAGTCGGCGACGGAGACAGCCCCACCGCCGACGCTCGTGGAACAATCTCTCGCGAACCGGCTGATCGGAATCGGCGAAACGCCGCGCGCCGAATCTGGTCAGCCGTCGATCCGTCGTCCCGTCAGCTCGAAGCCGGCGGTTCGGTGGGCGCAGGCGGCGCCGGAACGGTTTTCTTGCGCTTGACCGGCGCGGCTTTCTTGACCGCGGCCTTCTTGACGGCGACCTTCTTCCCGGCGGCCTTCTTCGCAACAGCCTTCTTCGGCGCGGCTTTCTTCGCAGGCTTCTTCACCGCGCTCTTCTTCACCGCGGCTTTGCGCGTCGCCTTCTTGGCGACGACCTTGCGCGCCGTCGGCTTGACGGCGGTCTTCGGCGCCGCCTTCTTGGCCGGAGATTTCTTCGCGGCTACCTTCTTCGTCATTTTCTTCGCAGCAGCTTTCGCCATAGTGATCAGTCCCTCTCGGTTGATCCCTTCGTGCGAAAACGCGTTCGCGCGAAGGATGTACGGCTCCGACGTTAACTTTGCTTTTTTTCTCAGATCAAGCGAACGCGCGGCGGAGCAAGGGGTTCCGAGCGCAGGCCTATCGAATAATCACGCGCGCGAGGCAATCAACTCGCTCTGCGCCATCGCGCGTCGCCGTCCCCCGCGTGGCGCCGAGACCGGCTCGCGAAACGCTGGACGGATTGCATCGCCGGCTTCGGCCCGGCCATCCGATATTTCCGCAATGACCATATTTTTCCGGCCACTGCGCAATTCTCGCCCTCCGTGCTTGGTTGCTTCGCACGGCCGTGCGAGAGCGCCGCGCCGCGCGCTCAAAAGGCGGCGAGAGCCCGCATGGACGTTGCGACGGCGTCGAGCGACAGCGTCTGCGTCAGGCATATCGCGATCGAATTTTTCTTGGTGATGAGCGGCACATTTTTGTCGCGCAAACGAATTTCGATCGCCTGGCGCGTCCGATTCCAAAACGAATCAGATGACGAACGCGCCATGCGACCCCGCGGATTCCTCTCGATCAGAGGAGTCCGAGCTTGGCTTTCAACGCGTCGCTGACCGCTTGCGGGTTGGCTTTGCCGCCGGTCGACTTCATCACCTGTCCAACGAACCAGCCGAGCATGCCGGGCTTCGCCTTCGCCTGCTCCGCCTTCGCGGCGTTGGCGGCGATCACCGCGTCGACGGCTCGCTCGATCGCGCCAGCGTCGCTGACTTGGTTGAGACCGCGCGCCTTTACAAGCTCGCGCGGGTCGGCGCCCTTGTCCGGTCCGAGCAGCATCGCGAGCACGTCCTTGGCAATCTTGCCGGAGATGGTTCCCTCACTGATGAGATCGACGAGCGCTGCGAGCGCGCCCGCGCCGAGTCCCGCTTCGGCGACGCCGACGCCGTGCGCATTGGCGAAGGCGGAGAGGTCGCCCATGATCCAGTTGGCGACCGACTTCGCGTCGCGCGCGACGCCCTCGAACCGGGCCGCCGCCTCGAAATAGTTCGCGGTCTCCTTGTCGGCGACGAGGATCGCCGAGTCATAGGCGTTGAGCCCGTAATCGGCCATGAAACGGGCCTTTTTGGCGTCCGGCAGCTCCGGCAATTCGGTCGCCAGAGCGGCGACCAACTCCTCGTCGAGCTCGAGCGGCAAGAGATCGGGATCGGGGAAGTAGCGATAGTCGTGCGCCTCTTCCTTGGAACGCATCGAGCGCGTCTCCCCGCGCGAGGAATCGAACAGCCGCGTCTCTTGAACGATGGCGCCGCCGTCCTCGAGGATCGCGATCTGGCGACGCGCCTCGGCGTCGATCGCCTGACCGATGAAGCGAATGGAATTGACGTTCTTGATTTCGCAGCGCGTGCCGAGCGGGGCGCCGGGAAGCCGCACGGAGACGTTGACGTCGGCGCGCAGGCTGCCCTTCTCCATGTCGCCGTCGCAACTGCCGATGTAGCGCATGATCGTGCGCAGCTTGCCGACATAGGCCTTGGCCTCGTCGGCCGAGCGCATGTCCGGCTTGGAGACGATCTCCATCAAACCGACGCCCGAGCGGTTGAGATCGACGAAGCTCATCGTCGCCGACTGGTCGTGCAGCGACTTGCCGGCGTCCTGCTCGAGATGCAACCGCTCGATCCCGACGCGGATCGAATGGTCCGGCGTCAGATCGACCTGGATTTCGCCCTCGCCGACGATCGGGCTCTTGTACTGCGATATCTGATAGCCCTGGGGCAGGTCGGGGTAGAAGTAGTTCTTGCGGTCGAACGACGAACGGAGATTGATCTTGGCCTTCAGGCCAAGCCCGGTGCGCACCGCCTGCGCGACGCATTCCCTGTTGATGACCGGAAGCATCCCCGGCATCGCCGCGTCGACCAGCGAAACATGGGTGTTGGGCTCGCCGCCGAACGCCGTGGAAGCGCCGGAAAACAGCTTCGCGCGGGAGGTGACCTGCGCGTGCACCTCCAGCCCGACGACGACCTCCCAGTCGGCCGTCGCGCCCTTGATGAGCCTGGAATGGGTCTCGTCTGACATTCGCAAACTTCCCGGTTCTCGCGTTCACGTCCACCATGGATCGGGCAGGCGCATGCGTCCCGCCGACTGTTCGATCGCCTCGCCGAGCGTGAACAGCGTCTCCTCATCGAACGGCCGGCCGATCAATTGCAGAGCGAGCGGCAATCCTTCCGCCGAAAGCCCGGCCGGCGCCGCCAGGCCCGGCAGGCCCGCCATGTTGACCGTCACCGTGAAGACGTCGTTGAGGTACATTTCGACGGGATCGGCCGAGCCTTTCTCGCCGATGCCGAACGCCGCCGAGGGCGTGGCGGGCGTCAGGATGGCGTCGACCCCGTCCGCGAAAACGGCCTCGAAGTCGCGCTTGATCAAGGTGCGGATTTTTTGCGCGCGAACGTAGTAGGCGTCGTAGTAGCCGGCCGACAGGACATAAGTTCCGATCATCAGGCGCCGCCGCACCTCGGCGCCGAAGCCCTTCGCGCGCGTGTTCTCGTAGAGTTCGGCGATGTCTGCGCCCGGCTCGCGCAGGCCATAGCGAACGCCGTCGTAGCGGGCGAGATTGCTCGACGCCTCCGCGGGCGCCACGATATAATAAGCGGGCAAGGCGTAGCGCGTATGGGGCAACGAAACATCTACGATGCGCGCGCCCGCGGCGCGCAGCCATTCGGCGCCGCGGGTCCACAGCGTCTCGATCTCGGCCGACATTCCGTCGAGCCTGTATTCCTTGGGGATGCCGATCGTCAGGCCTTTCAGCGAACGGCCGACCGCCGCCTCGTAATCAGGAACGGGCGAATCGGCGCAGGTCGAATCCTTTGGGTCCGCTCCCGCCATCGAGCGCAGCATGATCGCGGCGTCGCGCACAGTGCGTGCGATCGGGCCTGCCTGATCCAGCGAAGAGGCGAACGCGACCATGCCATAGCGCGAGCAGCGCCCATAGGTCGGCTTGATTCCGACCGTGCCGGTGAACGCGGCGGGCTGCCGGATCGAGCCGCCGGTGTCGCTCGCGGTCGCCGCGAGACAGAGCTTTGCTG
>JBAQGU010000396.1:0-3529 GCA_049287975.1 Roseiarcus sp. | reverse complement strand
CAAAAACCGGACAAACCACGCGCTACCTAATCCGGACATATCACTCGCTATCGACATAACGATCGTGGTCCCTTGACAGCCAATATCGACTGGGCAAAGCTATCCGAGGCCAATCGGGTTCGCCAATACGCTGAGCCCTGCAAGCGGCGGCGAATCGCACGATCAGAGAAATAAGAAACAACGTCGGCCACGCTGTTTCCATTTGGGAGGAACAAGAAATGGTCAAGTCGATCCTGGCCGATAGCGCGCTGTCCATGCCGCGTCGCCACTTTCTCAAAGGCGCGGCCGCCGTCGGCGCCTTCGCTGCGTTTCCCGCGATAATCCGACGTTCGGCGTTCGCCGCCGGCGCCCCGACGGTGGTCAATTCGATTCGCTCGCTGTCCAATCCCTATCACGCCACCTGGAACAAGGGCGGCGCCGCATTCGCAAAGTCGGTCGGCGCGGACTACGTGACGCTGGTCACGGAAGGCAACAGCGAGAAGGGGATCGCCGACATCAAGGCGATTCTCGCCAAGACCGGCGGCAATTGCGTCATCAACGTCGACCCGAACGACAGCCCGGACGCGCGTCCCATCGTTCAGGCGTGCAAGGACGCCGGCGCCTACGTAGTCACCCAGTGGAACAAGCCCAACGATCTGCATCCCTGGGACTTCAACCCCAACTATGTCGCCCATATTTCCTTCAGCGGCGTTCCTTATGGCAAGGCGATGGCGGAAACGCTGATCAAGGCGATGGGCGGCAAGGGCGGCATCGTCGCGCTCGGCGGCATCGAATCCAACGTTCCGGCGATCGAACGCAAGGCCGGCCTGATGGAAGCGCTCAAGGCCAATCCCGGGGTGCAACTGCTCGACATGCAGGTCGCCAACTGGTCGGCTACCGAGGCGCTGCAGAAGACCAACGCCTGGCTGACCCAGTTCGGCGACAAGATCGGCGGCATCTGGGCGGCCAACGACGACATGGGGCTCGCCGCGGTCGAAGCCTTGCGGAGCGACGGCAAGGCGGGCAAGATTCCGGTCACCGGCATAGACGGAATCAAACTCGCCGTTGAAGCCATTCTCAAGGGCGAGATGGCTGGCACGGTCGCCTGGGATCCCTACTGGCAGGGCGGCATGGGCCTGTCGATCGGCTATCACGCCAAGACTGGCGGGTTCGATCCGGCAAAGGAGCCGAAGGACCATCGGGAGTTCTACGGCAAGGGGGTCATCATCACGAAGGACAACGCCCAGTCGTTCTACGACAGCAACATCAAGTCGGAACCCAAAATCGACTGGAACGACATTTGGGGCCGCTGCAACGGGCAGATTCAGTACGGCTAGTGGGCCGCTTTTGTCATTCCCGCGAAAGCGGGAATCCAGGGCCGCCGCACGAGCGGCCAAGTCTGGATGCCCGCCTTCGCGGGCATGACAATCGGGAGCGATTTGTACCCCTAGTCAACGGCTGCATGTCCGAGCGCGTGGTCACGCCTACTCCGCTTCACAGGAGGAGCAGGCCCGTGCGAGACTTCGATAGACTCGCCGAAAGGTCGTTTCCCTGACCGCATCCCTGAATTTTGCGCCCCCGGCGAGCGCGCCCTCCCGGCCGAAGCGGCGCTGGCGCGTGGCGGCGTGGGCGCCGGCGATGGTTCTCGTCCTGTTGTGCGTCATCGTCGCTTCCATCAATCGAAATTTCCTGAGTTTTGGGAATTTCGTGCGGATGAGCCAGGACGCGGCGATCCCGCTCGTCCTCGGCATCGGCGAGACCTTCATCATCCTGATGGGTTCGATCGATCTGTCGGTCGAAGGGGTGCTCACCCTGGCCGCAGTGATCCTGTCGATGACCGTGCTCAACGGGATGAACGACAATGATCTCGGCGTCGTCGCGGTGCTTCTGGTCCTGGCCGTAGGCGCCTTCGTCGGACTGGTGAACGGCGTCATTCATGTCCGCCTCAAGGTGCCCTCGTTCATGGCGACGCTGGGAACCTGGTTCATCGGCGTCGGGATCGCCAATGCGCTGCTGGGCGGCATGGCGACGAGGATCAACGACCCCTGGATACGCGGCCTCGCGATCAAGCGCGTGCTCGGCTTTCCCTGGGGAGTCTGGCTGGCCCTCGCCTGCCTCGCGATCGCCTTCGTCATTCAGAACTTCACCCGCCTCGGCCGTTATGTCTATGCGCTCGGCGGCGGCGAGGAGCTCGCGGCGCTGTCCGGCATTTCGGTGGCGCGGGTGCGCATCGTCACGTTCACGCTGGCGGGGGTCTTCTATGCGATCGGCGGCATTCTCGCGGCGGCGCAACTCGGCCTCGGGAATGCGCAGATCGGAAACGGACGCTTGTTCACCACGGTCACCGCGGTCGTCGTCGGGGGAACATCGCTGTCGGGCGGGCAGGGCGGCGTATTGCAGACCTTCGTCGGCGTGCTCATCGTGTCCGTCCTGTCGAACGGCATGGTGCTGATGGGCGTGCCGCCGAGCGTACAGATCGGGTTTCAAGGCCTGATGATCATCGGAGCGGTCGCGCTGTCGATCGATCGCGAGCGGATGCGGATCGTCAAATGAACCCGAGCGCGGCCGAGGCGGCCCTTGCGATGGTCGGGATCGACAAGCGCTTCCCCGGTGTCCATGCGCTCAAGGCTGTGTCGATCCAGATCCGACCCGGAGAGGTCGTTGGATTGATCGGCGAGAACGGCGCCGGCAAATCCACGCTGATGAAGATTCTCAGCGGCGTCTATCAGCCCGACGCCGGCCAGATCGTGATCGCCGGAAAACCGACACGTCTCGAAAACGCCGCCGACGCCAACCGGAAAGGCATCGGCATGGTGTTCCAGGAGCAGTCCCTGCTCAGCAATCTGACGGTCGGCGAAAACATCTATCTGGGCGCCGAGGCGCAATTCACGCGTTTCGGCCTCGTCGATTGGCGGGCCCTCTATGCAGCCGCGGCGCGTCAGCTCGAAAAGGTCAAGGTGGACGTCGATCCACGCATGCGCGCCGACGATCTCAGCTTCGCCGCGCGCCAGATGGTGGAGCTCGCCAAGGCCCTGACGCTCGAGGAGCACGCTGCCGGCCATCTCGTGATTCTGCTCGACGAACCGACCTCGGTGCTCGAGCGCGCGGAGATCGACATTCTGTTTGCGCGGGTGCGGGCGCTGAAGTCGCGCGCCTCTTTCGTCTTCGTTTCGCATCGGCTCGACGAGGTGCTGCAACTCGCCGACCGGATCTATGTCATGAAGGATGGCGCGGTCGTCGCCGAACTGATGACGGCGGAGGCGAACGTCACGAGGCTGCATCAGCTCATGGTGGGCAGGACCTTGCAGGCCGACTATTATCGCGAGCCCTCGCAGAAGCCGTTCCAGCCGAGGGTGTTGCTCGAAGTCGAAGAGCTTTCGCTCGGCAAGGCCTACCGAGACGTCAGCTTCAAGCTTCGCGCCGGGGAGATCCTCGGGATCGCCGGCGTCATCGGCTCGGGCCGCGAGGAGCTGACGCGCACGCTCGCCGGCTTCGCTCCGCATGACGGCGGCAGGCTCAGGATCGCCGACCGCGAGGCGAGGCTGACGAC
>JBAQGU010000395.1:0-13560 GCA_049287975.1 Roseiarcus sp. | reverse complement strand
ACCCACGCGGCGATTCGCGCCGCGTCCGTCGCCCCGTCGGCGACCGCCAGGGGATCGACCTGGAAGGCCGGCGCGCCCGCTGCGATTGCGAAGCGAACCTGCTCGCGCGTCGCCTGCGAGCAGGAGCCGGCCAGAACGACCGGCTTTCCCGCCGGCGCAGCGAGCGTCTCTCGCGGCGCATGGGCGGCGAGCTTTCCGCCGGCGCGAAAGTTGTCCGGCAGTCCCATCGCTATTCCGGAGCCGCCGGTGAGCAACGGCATTCCCGCGCAGGCCGCGCCGATCGCGCGCAGATGTCCGTCGCTGATCGCGTCGACGACGAGAAACCGCTGGCCCTTTTCGCGCGCGCCGGCAAAGGCGGCGCAGATCGCGTCGGCGCCCTCGTCGACGACTGCGAACGGGACCAGCCCGACCGGCGCCTTCACCTGATGCTGCAGCACGCGGACGAGATTGGCGTCGCGCATCGGCGTCAGCGGATGGTCCTTCATCGGACTGTCCGACAGCAACATCTGGCCGACGAAGAGATGGCCGAGATAGATCGATCGGCCGTTGGCGGGAAACGCGGGGCAAGCGATCGTGAGATCGGCGGAGAGGAACTCGAGCAGCGCGTCGGCGACGGGGCCGATGTTGCCTGCGTCCGTCGAATCGAAGGTCGAGCAATATTTGAACAGGAATTGCTCGGCGCCGGCCGATCGCAGCGAGGCGGCGGCTTCGAGCGACATCGCGACGGCCTCCGCCGCGGGAATGGTGCGCGACTTCAATGCGACGACCACCGCGTCGGCGCCGCCGAATCCCTGGTCTGGAGTGGGAACCCCGATGACCTGCACGGTCTTCATGCCATTCCGCGACAGCATCAGCGCGACGTCGGTCGCCCCCGTCAGATCGTCCGCGATCACGCCCAACAACATTTCATTGTCCTCGGTTCGGGGCGCTGACGGAAGCGCGCTTCCATCGACAGCACGATAGGACGGCGCTATCATCCGGGCAATGCCGGTCGGAGGAGTTCCTCGCGGCCAGCGGATCGGAGCAGCAAAGCGCATGGCGAGCGCCGGGCGAATCAAGGCGGGTGTGATCGGCTTGGGATCGATGGGCCTCGGCATGGCTCAGTCCATCGCCAAGCGTGGTATCGACGTCGCCGGCTTCGATCTGGATCGCGTCGCGACGGACAAGCTCGCTGCCTCCGGCGGCCGGGCGGCCAAGAGCGGCGCGGATGCGCTCGCCGATGCCGACGTTGCGCTGATCGTCGTCGTCAACGCGGCTCAGGCCGAGTCGGCGCTGTTCGGGAGCGAGGCCGCCGCGAGCGCGATGAAGCCGGGCGGCGTCATCATCGCTTCGCCGACGATGGCGCCCGACGATGCGCGGCGACTGGCCGAAAAGGCCGCGGCGGCGGGGCTGCTCTATCTGGACGCCCCCATCAGCGGCGGCGCGGCCAAAGCCGCGCTGGGGCAGCTGACTGTCATGGCCTCGGGAAGCCCCGAAGCCTTTACGCGCGCGCGTCCGGTTCTGCATGCGATCGCCGCGACGGTTTACGAGCTCGGAGACAGCGCGGGGGTCGGCGCGTCGTTCAAGATGGTCAACCAGCTTCTGGCCGGGGTGCATATCGCAGCGGCCTGCGAGGCGATCGCGTTCGCGGCCAAGCTCGGGCTCGACCTGGCGAAGGTCTACGAGGTCATCACGGCCTCGGCCGGCAATTCGTGGATGTTCGAAAATCGCGTGCCGCATATTCTCGACGGCGACTACAGTCCGCGCAGCGCGGTCGCGATCTTCACCAAGGACCTCGGCATCGTCAGCGAAATGGGCCGGCGCGAGAAATTTCCATTGCCGGTGGCGGCGACGGCGCTACAGATGTTCCTGATGACGGCGGCGGCCGGCATGGAGCGCGACGACGATGCGTCGGTCGCGCGCATGATCGCGGGGGTGACCGGCGTGCATTTGCCCGAAAAATCCGACGTGGACTGATCGCCATGCCAAAATTCGCCGCCAATCTATCGATGATGTTCAACGAATGGGAATTCCTCGACCGGTTTGGGGCGGCGGCCGACGCGGGGTTCCGAGCCGTCGAATACCTGTTTCCCTACGCTTTTGAACCCGATGCGATCGCCGCTCGGCTCGAGAGCCACGGCCTGACGCAGGCGCTGTTCAATCTTCCGCCGGGAAATTGGGAGGCGGGCGATCGGGGCCTCGCCGCGCTGCCCGAACGCGCCGCCGATTTTCGCGCCTCCGTCGCGACCGCGCTGCGCTACGCCGAGGCGACCGGCGTCAAGCGATTGCACGTGATGAGCGGCAACGCGGATTCGAACGATCCCAAGGCGCGATCGGCCTACGAAGACTCGTTGCGCTACGCTGTCGGCGAGATCGGCGCCAAGGCCGTCGACGTTGTGATCGAGCCGATCAATCGCAGGGACATGCGGGCCTTCTTCCTGAACGATTTCAACTATGCGGCGGAATTGATCGGCCGTTTGCGACTGCCGGGCCTGAAGCTTCAGTACGATATCTACCATCGCCAGATTCTTCACGGCGACGTCGTCAAGAGCCTCGAGGCGCTGATGCCGGTCATCGGCCACGTCCAGGTCGCCTCCGTTCCGATGCGCCACGAGCCGGGGACCGGCGAGCTGAACGACGACTTCGTTTTTCGGCGCCTCGACGAACTCGGCTATGCCGGTTTCGTCGGCTGCGAATACCGCCCCGCGGGCAAGACGCTGGATGGCCTGACTTGGTGGGACGCGTGGCGGCCGGACGCGACGTAGCGCACCTTCCGTCATTGTGAGCGGAGCGAAGCAATCCATCTTTCCACGAGATTCTCGGTCGATGCCTTTGCGCTGCCAGTCATGTAGTCATCGTTTCCACATTCGCGGCTTAAGCAGGCGAGGCGCTTCGAATTCGGCGAGCGAGCGGAGGCGGAACCGTGGATTGCTTCGCTGTGCTCGCAATGACGGCGAGGGCGCTCAAATCAATCCGAGGGAGTAGCTCGTAATGGACCAAGATGCGATCATCGAAATCCTGAAGGGCGTTTCGACCGCAACGATTACTACGCTGCTGCTGAAAAAAGGGCTGCGCAACGTCTGGATGCGTGGTCCGCGGCCGCAGCGTGGAGGGCAGGGCCGCGTCGTCGGTCCGGCCTTCACCTTGCGTTTCATTCCTGCGCGCGAGGATCTCGCGACCCCGGAAGCCTGGTCCTCGCCGCGCTCGACCCGCGTCGCGATCGAGGAGATGCCGCCTGGATGCCTCGTGGTCGCGAGCGCGTCGGGGGTCGTCGACGCCGGCATTTTCGGCGATATCCTCTGCGCGCGCATGATCAAGCGGCAGGTCGCGGGCCTGATCACCGACGGCGTGGTGCGCGACATCGCGGGCGTGCGGGCGACGGGTCTGCCGGTCTGGTCGGAGGGAACCGCGGCACCCCCCTCTGCGACGGGCCTGATCTTCGAGGGCTGGCAGCAGCCGGTCGGCTGTGGCGGCGTCGCGGTCTATCCCGGCGAGATGATCGTCGCCGATCATGACGGCGCCGTCGTCATCCCCGCCGCCCATCTCGAACATGTCGCGACCGCGGGACCGGAGCAGGAACGGCTGGAGGAATGGATCATGCGCGAGGTCGAGAAGGGCGTCCCGCTGCCCGGTCTCTATCCCGCCGACGCGGCGACGCGGGCGCGGTACGAGGCGGAGGCGGGGAAGAGGGGAGCGCCACCCAAAAGCTGAATAGGGCGAATTCCTGCGGCCGACCCGCACGCTCTCCGTCATCGCGAGCAAAGCGAAGCGATCCAGACTAACGATCTCCAGCTGCGGCTTAGTCTGGGCTGCTTCGCTTTGCTCGCAGTGACGGTCGTGGGCTTATTCAAAATGGCCTTGCATCGATCCGAAGTTTGCCCGATCGATGTCCCGTAGTTAAAATCTTCTGGACTCTGCTCCGATGTCCCGAAGTGGCGGGCGCAGCAGGCCTCGCTGGAGTCCGTATCCGATATGAAACTCGCAACTTCCGCCGCCGGCGTTTACGCCATCGCCCCGACGCCGTTCGATCCCGACGGCGCCGTCGATTTCGCCTCCATCGACCGCATGATGGATTTCTATGTCGGGTGCGGTGTGACGGGGCTGACGATCCTCGGCGTGATGGGCGAGGCGCCCAAGCTCGAGGCGAAGGAATCGCTCGAAGTGGTTCACCGCGTGCTCGTGAGGGCCGGCGGTCTGCCGATCGTGGTCGGGGTGTCGGCGCCCGGGTTCGCCGCGATGCGCGCGCTGGCTCGCGAATCGATGGAACTCGGAGCCGCGGGCGTAATGATCGCGCCACCGTCGAATCTGCGCACCGACGAGCAGATCACAGGTTATTATCGGCAGGCGGCGGCCGCGATCGGGGCGGAGATCCCTTTCGTGGTCCAGGATTACCCGCTCAATTTCCAAGTCGTCATGACGCCGAAGGTGATCCGCGAGATCGTGCGCGAAAATCCGTCCTGCGTCATGCTGAAGCACGAGGATTGGCCCGGCCTCGAGAAAATCTCCGCGTTGCGCGTGTTTCAGGCGGAAGGCTCGATGCGGCCGGTCTCCATTCTCTGCGGCAATGGCGGGCTCTTTCTCGATTTCGAGATGGAGCGCGGCGCGGACGGCGCCATGACTGGCTACGCATTTCCCGACATGCTGGTCGATGTCGTGCGTCTTTCGGCGGCGGGCGACCGCGCGCGGGCGCACGATCTGTTCGACGCGCATCTGCCGCTGCTGCGCTATGAACAGCAGCCGGGCGTCGGCCTCGCGGTTCGGAAGTACGTCCTGCAAAGGCGCGGCGCCATCGCCTCCGACGCTCAGCGCGCGCCCTCGGCCGCGCTGTCGGCGAAAGCCAGGGCGGAAGTCGATTTTCTGCTCGAGCGGCTCGCGCGGGTCGACCGGCGGGCGGCGTTTTAGACGCGATGGGGCGTCCCAAAACCCGGTCCCTCATGTTGCAAGAATTCTTATCCGATGGCGTGCGTATCGCCTATATCGACGTCGCTCCGGAAGGGAGCGACCTCGGCGAGCCGATATTGCTGATCCACGGCTTCGCCTCGAGCCAGCGCATAAACTGGGTCAATCCGCGCTGGGTGGATACGCTCTCGAAAGCGGGCCGGCGCGTGATCGCCTTCGACAATCGCGGCCATGGGCAGAGCGAGAAGCTCTACGATCCCGCCGGCTATCATTCGGACGTTATGGCGCGCGACGCGGCCAATCTGCTCGATCGCCTCTCGATCGCCCGGGCGGATGTGATGGGCTATTCGATGGGCGCTCGCATCGGATGCTTTCTCGCGCTGGCCGAGCCCGGCCGCGTGCGCTCGCTGGTCCTCGGGGGCCTGGGCGCGCACCTCATCGAGGGCGTCGGCCTGCCGGTCGGCATTGCCGAGGCGATGGAGGCGCCTTCGCTCGAAGGCCTGACCGATCCGATGCAGCGGATGTTCCGCGCCTTCGCCGATCAGAACCACAGCGACCGCCAAGCGCTCGCGGCCTGCATCCGGGGCTCGCGACAGACGCTCGACGAGGCGGAGGTTTCGCGGATCGCCTGTCCTGTGCTGGTCGCGGTCGGCACGCGCGACGAAATCGCCGGCGACCCGCACCGATTGGCCGCGATGTTCCCGGACGGTGAGGCGCTGGAGATTCCCGGCCGGGATCACAACCTGGCGGTGGGGGACAAGGGCTATAAGGCGGGGGTTTCGCGGTTTCTGGAGCGGCGGGGGTGAAGCGCACAGCGCGGACCACTAGAGGCGACCTCGACATTTCTCGCCATCCCGATCACAGTGGCGCACGGGAGGCGTAACTTCCTCGCGGTTGCGAGATTCGTCGCGGTCGCCGTCCAATTTTAATCGGTTTTCTGAAACTTCGCGCCCACCTCCGCGTACCCTCTTTGGCGGCGCGAAAAGGAGGCTTCGATGGTCGAACGGACGAGCAGGCTAGCCATTGTCTTCGTCTTCCTCTCGCTCTTCGCAGCCCCCGCGCGGGCCGGCGAAACCGCGCCGCTCGAAGCGCGCGCGCTGATAGAGCGGCAACTCGACGCTTTTGCGCATGACGACGCGGAGGGCGCTTACGCGCTGGCGGCGCCTGGGATCAGGACGCTCTTCACCGACTCCGAAACCTTTATGGCGATGGTCCGGGAGGGCTACGCGCCGGTCTATCGCCACCGCAGCGTCGAATTCGGGGCCTTCGCCGAAGATGGCGACAAGATCGAGCAGTCCCTCACGATCGTGGACGAGGACAACAATGTCTGGAATGCGATTTATTATCTGGAGCGCCAGCCGGACGGGACGTGGCGAACGAATGGTTGCCTTCTGACCAAGTCGACCGAGAGCAGCCTCTAATCCCAGCGCGGCTCGATCTGGCGCCTCCGGCGGCTTGGCCGACGTCGTCGGGATCACCGTATTCAACCCTTTCATCGAGACGCCGGGCGTTGAAGGACTTCATCGCCGCCTATCGCGCCGAATATGGGCTGACGCCGACGCAGCGCTCGTTCTTCGCTTATGAAGCGACCAACCTCGTCGCCGACGCGATCCGACGCGCCGGCTCCGACAAGCCGGAGGATATCCAGAAGGCGCTCAAATCCTCCGCCATGCCTTCGCTGCTGGGCGGAACCTATGTCATGGACGATCACAACCATCCCCATACGCCGATGCAGATCGTCGGCGTTCGCGACGGAAAGCCCGTGGTGATCGGGCAGGTCGGCGGCTAGCCTGCCTCGAGCGAAAATGTAGCCGCGCTCGTCGAGCGTGGCGGTCGAAGAGTTCGACCTTTTCCGAGCGCCGACCACGCGGCGACCGCCTGGTCGGCGACCGCCCACAAAAGCAACCGGACCTTGCCTCTGTCACAGACCTAGTGGCCATCTCGCCCAGCCTGCGTTAGGAAACGCCCCGAGGGGGTCCGCCGGAGGCGGAAGGCGTGGGATGAACGAGATCGGCAGAGGAGACGTCGAGATCCTGGCCGGGCCGCTCGCCGGGCGTTCGGTCGTGTTGGTCGGCATGATGGGCGCCGGCAAGACCTCTGTCGGCCGCCGTCTGGCGCAACGGCTCGGCTTGCCTTTCGTCGACGCCGACGCGGAGATCGAGGCCGGCGCGCGGATGACGATCCCCGAGATTTTCGAGCGCTTCGGGGAGCCCTATTTCCGCGACGGCGAGCGCAAGGTGATCGCCCGCTTGCTCGACGAGGGACCCAAGGTGCTTGCGACCGGCGGCGGCTCTTTCATGAACGCGGCTACGCGCGAAAGGATCGCTTCCAAGGGCGTCTCGATCTGGCTGAAGCCGGACTTCGACGTCTTGATGCGCCGCGTCCGCAAGCGATCGAACCGGCCGCTGCTGCAGACCGCCGATCCCGAGGCGACGTTGCGACGTCTGCTCGAGGAGCGCAGCCCGACCTACGCGCTCGCCGACATCACCGTCGAATCCCGCGACGGCCCGCACGATTTCGTCGTCGACATGATCCTCGCGGCGTTGCGCCGACGGTCGGCCGCTCCGAGGCGGATCGCGCCCACAGCCGAGGCGCTGCGGGAAGTTTCGGTCGCGCTGGGCGATCGCGCGTACAAGATTTGGATCGGGGAGAGGCTGCTCGCGACCTCGGGCGCGCATATCGCCGCGCTCGCGCCCGGCGCGCATTGCGCTGTCGTGACCGACGCGAACGTCGCGGCGCTGCACCTCGAGACGGTGTGGCGCAGCCTCGGGGACGCCGGGCTCGAGACCAGCGTCGTCATCTGCCCGCCGGGGGAATCAACCAAATCCTACGCCGAGTTCGCGCGGGTCAGTGACGCGCTGATCGGCGCGCGCATCGAGCGGCGCGACATCGTCGTCGCGCTGGGCGGCGGCGTGATCGGCGATCTCGCGGGCTTCTGTGCGGCGAGCCTCCGGCGCGGCGTGCGTCTCGTGCAAATTCCGACGACCCTGCTCGCTCAGGTGGATTCGAGCGTCGGCGGCAAGACGGCGATCAACTCTCCGCTCGGCAAGAACCTGATCGGCGCCTTCCATCAGCCCTCCCTGGTGCTGGCCGATGCGAAGGCGCTCGACACCCTGAGCGCGCGCGAGTTCCGCGCCGGCTACGCCGAGGTCGCGAAATATGGCCTGATCGACGATCGCAATTTCTTCGAGTGGCTGGAGGCGCGCTGGCGCGAAATCTTCGCTGGCGGTTCTGCGCGTCTCGAGGCGATCGCGACGAGTTGCGCGGCCAAGGCGCGCGTCGTCGCCTCCGACGAGACCGAGCAGGGGCCGCGCGCGCTGCTCAATCTCGGCCACACCTTCGGTCACGCCTTCGAGGCGTTGACCCATTACGACGGCGCGCGGCTCGTCCATGGCGAGGGCGTCGCGGTGGGCATGGCCTGCGCGTTCCGCTTCTCGCGCGACCTCGGGCATTGTTCGGGGCAGGACGCGATCCGGGTCGAAAACCACCTGCGCGCGGTTGGCCTGCCGACGCGAATCCCGGAGATCCCGGGGCTCGCGGCCGACGCCGAGGCGATCCTGAACGCGATGCGTCAGGATAAGAAGGTCGAGCGCGGCAAGCTGACCTTCATCCTCGCGCGTGGCATCGGGCAGAGCTTCATCGCCAAGGACGTCGCGGAGGCGACCGTGCTGCGTTTTCTCAAGAGGGAGCTGCGAGCGAACTGAGCCGCGTCATACCCCACGTCTCAAAAAGCGGATTTTCAAAATCGCTTCGGCCACAAGCGGGCTAGCCTGTCGACGAGCTGACGAAGAGCAGCCCGCGAAAGGGAGTTCGATAGCCGCGGCTCAATCGCCACCCATCACCCCGTGTACCCGTCAAATTCTGCGCTGGCCGGAGCGATGGCGGCTGCGCTCATCGTCAATGCTGCGAGGAAAACCATAAGGACCGCGCGAAGCGACTTCTCGAACATTGGAACGCTCCCCAGGCTCCACTCTCAGTCGGAAGCGACTGAGAACAGCGAGAGGCATAGCGCCGCGTCGGCTCGCCCGACGTGGCTTCCCTCACAATTCGAGCGGTTGAATCGATGGCGTTCGGACCCTCGAAGTGCAGATTGCACTGACCCCGCCGATCCCGAATTGTGGGAGGACCGAAAAAGTTAAATTTGGGCGTGTCACCGTAATTCCGGGTCGAGGCGCAATTGCAGGTCTTCGGGGGCATGTCGCACGCGTGACTTCGCCGAAGCGACGGAACGCGCCTGCGGCGGTCTAGCGTGAAATGCCGTAGGGCATCGGATAGGCTCGCTGGTAGTCGTGTGCGAGAAATAGGTGAATGGTGAGCGCGGTCTCACCGCCGAGGGGGATATCGACGTCGCTCAGGCGCTCGATTGAATTGAAGTATTCGCGGTAGGTGCTTGGGTCTTCGTTCTTGTCGCCGGGAACGACGATCACCGCGTCCCAGCCCAAAAAGGCGCGATCGTCCCAGCTGAAAGCAATGTTGCGCGGGTCCGCGCACAGGCAAACCACCGGAAGCCGATCGCCGACCGCGACGTCGGCCTTGCCCGCGTCACGAAACTCCGTGGTCACGACGAACAGCCGATCCTGGTCCAAGAGCCCGCGCTCGGCCAGAGCGGAGCGCAGCTGACGCCAGCCGAGCAGCCGTTGCGTCGGATTGGTCTGGGAAAACGGTTGCTTCCGCATTCCGGACGGCAGCCAAGCGCGCGTCCAGCCTGTCGCCGCTTGCGCTCCAGCCAAGCCGGCGAAGAGGATCAGCAGGCCTCCGGAGGCGATCAGCCAGTTTCGCGTGGCCTTGCGGCCGAGCGCGACCCCTTCGGCGACCGACTTGCCAAGTAAAGGAAACAAAAAAAGGTAGCCCGGCCCCTGCCAATGGAAACGCGAGCCGATTGGCGCCCACAACGCGGCTGCCGTGAAAAGAACGATCGGCACGATCGCCAGGCAGCATAGGAACCAGGACTTCGGCTCGCTGGGACCCGCGCGCAGCGCTTTGGCGAGTACGACCATCATTAGCGGCCAGATCACGATTCCGATCAGCAAGGCCTGACCGAGGATCGAGCGAACGAGCGAGTCGAAGCGCAGGCCGGAGCTGTGTAGCAAGCGGCCACCCTGAAAGGCGAACGAGGCCCAGTGGTTATCGAGATTCCAGATCAGCACTGGAGTGAAGACGGCGGCGCCGATGAGGCCAGCGATCACGACACCGGCATTGAAGAACCACGTCCGATAGGCCGGGGTCGTCGCGACGAAGATCAAGAGCCCGACGAGAATCAGTGCGGCGTGATATTTCGACAGCATCGCGAGCCCGAAGCTGAGGCCGGCGAGCGCCCATAGGCGGCCTGGGCGCCTGGGCGCGCCGAAACACAGATCGACGATCGGGATCGCCGCCAAGGTCAGAAAGAAGAACTGCGGCACGTCGGGTTCAACCCAGCTGCCGCCCATGATCATGAATAGCGGCGAGAGATTCAGCAGCACGGCCGACCAGGCGCCCGCAGCCTCGCCGAACAACCGCGCGCCGAGGCGGTACATCAGCCAGGTCGTGCCCGAGAAGATGAGAATGAACGGCAAACGCGGAAGCAGCGTCGAGCCCGTCCCGAACCAGCCGATGGCGGCGTGCGCAATCCACATCGACAGCGGCGGGTGATCGAAATAGCCCAGGGCCAGATGGCGCGCACTCGCCAGATAGTAGCCCTCTCCGGGGCCATAGCCGAGGACCGAGTCGGTCGCGATACGGACCGCAGCGCTGATGACGATGGTCCAGAGAACGACGGCAACCGAACTGGATCGCGTCGACGCGCCCCCGGCGGTCGGGGCGACTGCACCCACGAGATCTTTCATCACCTCGATCCCGCGATGCCCCAACCAACCCCGAATCGAGGCGCAAACGCGATTGCTATGTGGTAGCAGGCCGTGGTCTTGCCTACGCCCCCCTTTTCGCTAATGAATCCGACGACAGGCATGCGATGTCCCTTTGCGAGCCTTCGCTACGATAGCAGAGTGCTGCGGAATAGCGAGGCGTGCTTCGCCCCTGCGCGGCAGGTCGAAAAATATTGAGCAGGGGCAGGCCGCCCCGCCGGATTTGCGCCAAACGCAAAAGCCGTTTGTCACTGCCCGTGCAGAAATCAAGATTTTCGCAACATAAATTGGCAATTGAAAAACAAGAGTTTTTTGAAAAACAAGAGTTTTTTCGTTGCCTAACTTAGGTAGGTGCACGTTGTGGTCGCCGGAGCCCTCCGGCTCGAGCGCCGCCATTTGTCGCGCATTATCATGAATAATGTAAATTAGGGCGTGTCACCGTAATTCCTAGAGAGGGGAAACGGCGCGCAATGGATTCGTCCGCCCCAAACCTCTAAACTGGCGCGCATGAATATCCCGCTCGCTATCCTCATCATCGTGGGCGGCCTCGCCGCCGCCGCGTTTTTCGCAGGGGCGGAAACCGCGCTGACCGCGGCGTCACGGGCGCGGATGCAGGCGCTGGAGACCGGCGGCGACAAGCGCGCGGCGCTCGCCAACCGGCTGATTGCGCGGCGCGGCCGGCTCATCAGCGCCATGCTGCTCGGCGGCCAGCTCGTCACCATCGCAGCCTCCGCCTATATGACGAGCGTGCTCGTCGTCGCGGTCGGCGAGCGCGGCGTCGTCTATGCCACCGTGATCATGACGGCGCTGATCGTCGTGTTCGGCGAGGTGCTGCCGAAGACGGTCGCCATCTCCTACCCCGATCGCGTTTCGCTGCTGATCGCCCCGGTCGTGTCGTTCTTCGTGACCGTATTCGGCCCCATAGTCAGTGCGGTCGAGTTATTGGTGCGGGGCATCTTGCGACTCTGCGGCGTCTCACTGGGGACGCGCGAAACTGGCGTATCCGGGCATGAGGAGCTGCGCGGCGCGGTCGACATCCTGCATCGCGAGGGCGGCGTGGCGCGTGACGACCGCGACATGTTCGGCGGCCTGCTCGAGCTCGACGAAATTCCGGTCGGCGACGCCATGATCCACCGCACCAACATGCGGACGCTCGACGCGGATTCGCCTCCCGACGAACTGATCCGCGAAGTGCTCGCCTCGCCCTATACGCGCATGCCGCTCTGGCGTGGCGATCCCGACAACATCATCGGAATGCTGCACACCAAGGATCTGTTTCGCGCCTTCGCCGCGGCCGGGGGCGACGCGAGCCGGATCAAGGCGGCCGACATCGCGCTGGAGGCCTGGTTCATTCCCGAGGCGACGACGCTGCGCGACCAGTTGCAGGCGTTCCTGCGCCGCAAGACGCATTCCGCGCTGGTCGTCGACGAATACGGCGTCGTGCTCGGACTGATCACGCTCGAGGACATCATCGAAGAGATCGTCGGCGACATCAAGGACGAGCACGACGTGATCGTGCAAGGCGTTCGGCAACAACTCGACGGCTCGCTGATCGTCGACGGCTCGGTCCCGATCCGCGATCTCAATCGCGCGATGGACTGGGATCTGCCCGACGAGGAGGCGGCGACGATCGCGGGCCTGGTGATCCACGAGGCGCGCGCGATCCCGGAGCCTCGCCAGACCTTCGTCTTCCACGGCGTGCGTTTCGAGGTGCTGCGCCGCCAGCGCAACCGGATCGCCTTGCTGCGGCTGACGCCGATGACCGCGCCGAAGGTCCCGGTCGGAAAGACGCTCGCAGCCGAGACGGAAGGCGAAAAGAGAGGCTCGCCGGCGCCCTGACTTAAAACTCCCTCTCCCGTATCGCGGGAGAGGGTCGGGGCGAGGGCAAGGTGAAACGCCCCCTCATCCGGCGCTTTCGCGCCGCCTTCTCCCGCAAGAGCGGGAGAAGGGACTGAAGGGACCGCGCGGCGTTGCCGTCGTCGCCCTATTCTCCTATATGAGTGCGCTCGCATGCAAGCGGCCGGCGAGTCTGAAGCCGCCGAACGAGGTTTTATGTCCTGGAATAATCAAGGCGGCGGTCCCTGGCGCTCGCCGGGGCAGGGGCCCTGGGGCCAAGGGCCGGGCGGTCCGTCGCAGCCGAACGATCTCGAGGAAGCGATCCGCAGGTTCCAGGAAGGACTGCGCGGTTTGATGCCGGGCGGTTTGGGCGGCGCTGGCGGCCTCACGGGACGCGGCCTGGCGGTGTTGGCGCTCGTCGCAGTGCTGCTCTGGCTCGCTTTCGGAACCTTCTACACCGTCCAGCCGAACGAGGTCGGCCTCAATCTCGTGTTCGGCCGCTATACCGGGAAGACCGCGCCCGGTCTGAACACGAATTGGCCCTGGCCGATCGGGTCGGTGATCAAGGTCCCCGTGGCCGACCAGCAGATCACCGAGGTCGGCTATCGCAGCGATTCGCGAAGCGCCGACAATCTGGTCGAGAGCCAGATGCTGACTGGCGACCAGAACATCGTCAACGTCCATTTTCGGGTGGCCTGGCAGATCGATCCGGCGCATCCCGAGGATTACGAGTTCAATGTTCTCAACCCCCGCGACACGGTCAAGGCGGTGGCCGAGAGCATCATGCGCGAAGTCGTCGGTCGGACGACGATCGATGGAATTTTGACCAGCGATCGCAAATCGATCGAACCCGACGTGCAGAACCGCATGCAGAAGGTTCTCGACAACTATCACGCCGGAGTTCTCATCAAGCAGGTGCAGCTGCAGTCCGTCGATGCGCCCGCGCAAGTCATCTCCGCCTACCGCGACGTGACCGCCGCGCAGCAGGACCTGCAGCGGGCCG
>JBAQGU010000394.1:0-11890 GCA_049287975.1 Roseiarcus sp. | reverse complement strand
GCGACAATTCGAACGCTCCGCCGATGCAATAGCCATGGATGGCGGCGATCGTCGGCTTGGGGCAATCCCAGAACGCCATGATGAAGGCGAAGTCCGCCTCGAGCACGCGCCGCCAACCCGCGAGGGTACGTTGGCCGGCCGTGGCGGCGCCCGCTGTGAGATCGACCCCGGCGGAGAAGGCGCGCCCCTCGCCGCGCACGCCGATCGCAAGCACCTCCTCGTCGGCGCCCACTTCGGTCATCGCGCGCGTCGTCGCTTCGACGAGCGGGCCATCGAACGCGTTGAGCACGCTCGCGCGGTTGAAAGAGAGGATGGCGACACGGCCACGGCGTTCGATCGTCAGCGCGTCAGCAGTAGTCATCTCATTCCTCGCCAAAACGCCGCTTCATGAAAGTCCCAACCGGTCCAGAACCCGCATCGTCGCGACCGCCACGGGAACGCCGATGCGCTTCAGCCGCGAAAACGGGATCGGTTGGACCGGGGAGATCGGCAGAATCGGCTCATAGGTCCGGTCCATCGCCAGCCGCGCGAGCTCGGCGCCCATCGCTGTCTGCCAACCGATCCCGCGCCCCTGACAGCCGATCGCGGCGAACACGCCGGGCCGCAATTGATGCAGCCGCGGCCAATAGTCCGGATGGATCGCGACGCGACCGCCCCAGCGATGCGTGAAGGGGATGCCGCGGAGCGCTGGATAGAGCGTGTTCACTTCGCGCACCAGATGGGCCCAGTCACGCTCGGGGCCGGGCTCGCGGTAAGGTCCACGTCCACCCATCAG
Organism: Roseiarcus sp.; assembly: GCA_049287975.1. Lineage (GTDB taxonomy): Bacteria > Pseudomonadota > Alphaproteobacteria > Rhizobiales > Beijerinckiaceae > Roseiarcus. Next base: position 11,115 of record JBAQGU010000394.1, on the reverse strand, counting down.
CAGGCGCCCGGCGGCGTCGAGCCGCCAGTACCGGATCGCCTTGCGGGTGTCGGACAGCACTTCGCCGCCGGACAGAATGACTGCGCGCAGTTTCTCGGGCACCGGTTCGGTAGCGATCTGCAACGACGTCGCCGCCACGATCGAACATGGCAGCTCCGGAAACAGTGCGTCCGAATAGGCGTTGGCGCAGAGGAGGACCCTGTCCGCCGTGACTTCCGCCCCGCTCGCCGTCCTCGCCGCCCAGCTCTGGCCGCGCCGATCCAGCGAGGCGACCCGCGAGCCACCATGGATGCGCGCGCCGGCCGAGTTGGCTGCCCGCGCCAGCTCCCTCGCGTAGGAGAGCGGTTGTAGACAGCCCGCGCGGCGATCAACGAAAGCGCCGACGTAGATATTCGCTCCGGTCAGGCGTTCGGCCTGCGGGGCCTCGACGTAGGCGACGTCGGCTCCGCGGCTTTGCCATTGCTCTGCGCGAGCGCGGGCGCGCAGAGCCGCCTTCTCGGAATGGATGCCCTGGACCCAAGCGGTGCGGCGAGCCTCGGCCTCGAGGCCGAGGCGCCCGATGAGAGCGAACACGAAATCCGCCGTCCTGCCGGCAAACCGCCACAGCCGTTCGCCTCGCTCGCGGCCGAGCGCGGCCTCGATTTCATCGGGGTCGTGTTTGAGCCCAGGAATCAATTGTCCGCCGTTGCGGCCGGAGGCGCCCCAGCCCGGCGCCTCGGCTTCGAGGACGATGGCGTCGCCGCCGGCCTCGGCGATGTGGAGCGCCGCGGAAAGGCCGAGATAGCCGGCGCCGACGATCAGGACCTTCGCGTGGGCGGCGCCGACGAGCGGCTCGAATCTCGGCTCCGGGACCGCCGTTTCCTCCCACAGATTGGCGAGGCGGCTCACGCTCAATAGCTCGGCGGAGTGATCGCCCAGATCACCTCCGTCTCGTCCGGGCCTGGATTTCGGTAGCGATGCGGCAGTTCGCTCTTGAAGCCAAAACTATCGCCCGCCTCCAGCGTCACCGTCCGGCCGTCGACCCAGAGCTCGAGCCTACCGCGGATCACGACGCCGGATTCTTCGCCCGAATGAGCGTAGGGCTCCTCGCCCGACGAGGCGCCGGGCGGGAAACGGCACGACAGCAACTCCAGCGCGCCCGTCAGATTCGGGCTCAGCAGTTCGTCGACGACCCCAGCCGAATAATCGAGCCGGCGACGGCGCGCGCGGCGCACGACGAGATCGCGCTCCTCTTCCGGCACGTCGTTCGCTTCGAAAAACCAACTGATGGTGACGCCGAGCGCGCGCGAGACGGCATGCAGCGCTTTGATCGACGGCGTCGCGCGATCGCGCTCGAGCAGGCTGAGATAGCCGACCGACAAGCCGCTCGCCTCGGCGAGGCCGGCGAGCGTGACGCCGCGCGCCTTGCGGAGGCCACGGATGTCGCGCCCGATCAAGCGTGGCTGGCTCGGATCGGTCGACTCGGATGGCGCTTCAGCGGCGCGATTGCGGGGCGGAGCAACGATGCGGTTCATGGGCGAGACTTTTCTATTGACAAAAATAGCGCATCAAAATTTTAATGCAATAAAAGTTGTGAGGAGTTCGCGGGCATGGCGGAGCGGTACGACGCCATCATCATCGGGGGCGGTCATAATGGGCTGACCTGTGGCGCCTACCTCGCCCGCGCCGGGTTGAAGACGCTCGTGCTCGAGCGCCGCCATATCGTCGGCGGCGCGGCGGTGACCGAAGAGGTCGTGCCCGGCTTCAAATTCTCGGTATTCAGCTATCTGATGAGCCTTCTGCATCCGAAGGTGATCGCCGATCTCGAACTCGCCAAATACGGCTATGAGGTGCTGCCCGCGACCGATATGTTCGGACCGCTGCCGGGCAAGAATTACATCCTTTTCGCCGACGACATCGCCAAAACGCAAAAATCGTTCGCGCGATTCTCCGCCAAAGATGCGGCGATCTATCCGGAGTTCGACAGCTATCTGATGGATTCCGTCAAGATCATGCGGAAGATCCTGCTGGAGACGCCGCCCGACCCATCATGTCGCGACTGGCGCTCGTTCAAGGAGACGGCGAAGTTCCTGTGGAAGTATCGCCGCGTCGGCGGCAAGCTGTTCCGGCTCGTCGACCTCTTTACGATGAGCGCCGACGACTACCTCTCGGAATGGTTCGAGCGCTCCGAGGTCAAAGCGGTGCTCGCCTACTATTGTGGCATCGGCACTTTTGTCGGGCCAAAGAGCCCCGGCTCCGCCTACGTCGTGATGCACCATCTGATGGGCGAACACGCCGGCGCCGGCGGCTGGGGTTTTGTGCGCGGCGGGATGGGGTCGATCACTCAGGCGATCGCCCGGTCGGGGCAGCAGAAGGGCCTCGTCGTCAAGACCGATTGCGCCGTCGCCTCGATCGAGACGTCGAGCGGACGCGCGACGGGCGTGACCCTCGCCGACGGAACGCGTTATGAAGCCGGCGTCGTCGCGAGCAACGTCTCGGCCAAACTGACCTTCCTCAAGTTCCTCGACAAATCCAAGCTGCCCGCGGAGTTCGTGAGGGACGTCGAGAGCTATCGGACGTTCTCCACCGCGTTCAAGATCAACATCGCGTGCGAGGCGTTGCCGCAATATACGTCGTTCGATCCGCAGGCCTGCGGCTTTGCCTATCCCACATATACGCATATCGGGCCGACGATCGAATATCTCGAGCGGGCTTACGACGACGCCAAATATGGCGACATGTCGCGCGAGCCGTTCGTGACGCCGGTGACGCCGAGCTTCGTCGACAACACCGTCGCCCCGCCCGGCAAGCATGTCGTCCACCTGTTCGGAGGCCACGCCCCTCACACGCTCAAAGAGGGCGACTGGACCACACGCAAGGACGAACTGGTGCGCAATGTGATGCGTGTGATCGACGAGCATGCGCCCGGCTTTTCGAGCGGAATTATCGATATGCAGGTGCTGACGCCGCCCGACATCGAAGCCAAGATCGGCTCGCCGCACGGCCATATTTTCCACGGCGAGTTGCAGATCGATCAGTTGTTCTGGGCGCGGCCGGCGCCGCACTGGGCGGATTATCGAACGCCGATCAAGGGGCTCTACCAATGCGGATCCTCCGCGCATCCGGGCGGCGGCGTCGGCGGGGTCGTAGGTTACAATGCGGCTCGCGAGATCCTGCGGGACCGCCGATCATGAACGCCGCCGGCCAGCAGCGGATCGCACGCGTCGCAATCGCGGCGCTGCTGCTGGCGCCCGCGATGACGATCATCGCGGCTGGGTTTGTCGCGCCGCTGATACGGCTGGCGGTCTTGAGCTTCTCGGCGCCGGCGGGGCCGCTCGCGGCCTATCGCGAACTCGTCACGGTCGACGTCTATCGTGTGGTGTTCAGGAACACAGTCGTTCTGGCGCTTGTCGTATCGATCGTGACCCTCGTCGTCGGCTTCGCGCTCGCGCTGGCGCTCACGCGGCTCGAAGCGGGCTGGCGCGCCGCCGTGTTCGCCTGCGTCGTGCTGCCGCTGTGGATCAGCGTCTTGGTGCGCACCTTCTCCTGGATGTTGATCCTGGAGACAAATGGCCCCCTCAATCGATTTCTCCTGGCGCTTGGCGTGGTACAGCGGCCGCTCCGGCTCCTGTTCGCCTTTCCCGGCGTCGCGATCGCCATGGCGCATGTGGTGCTGCCCTACGCCGTTCTGCCGATCTATGCCGCGCTCGCGCGCATCGACCCCGTTTTGCTGCTCGCAAGCGATGGTCTCGGAGCCTCGCGATTGACGACCTTCCGGCGCGTGCTGCTGCCGCTATCGGCGCGGGGCCTCGCGACCGCCGCAACGTTCACGTTTCTGCTGTCGCTAGGTTTCTTCGTGACCCCCGCTCTGCTCGGCGGGCCGTCCGACACGACGATTCCGATGCTGATCGATTCCTTCGTCAATGAACGTCTCGATTGGCCGCTCGCGGCTGCCGCCTCGATGACGCTGCTCGCGATGGCCCTCGCCGTCATCGGCTTGGCGGGACGTTTCGTGCCACTCGGAACGCTTTCGGAGGTCCGATGACGCCCGCGGGCGTCGGAACGAAGGTTTTCGCGGCGCTGCTCGCCGCCCTGATCGCCATTCCCGTCATTGCCGCCGTGCCGCTCGCCTTCAGCGAGCAGAGCTTCGTTCGTCTGCCGCCGCAGAATTGGTCTCTCCGCTGGTGGAGCGCCTTCTTCGCCGATCCGTCCTGGCTGAGCGCGCTGTTCACGAGCCTCGAAGTGGCGACGCTCTCCTGTCTGGCATCGGTGGCGGCGGGAACGTCGGCGGCGCTGGCTCTCCCGCGGCTCGGGCGCCGCACGCGAGCGCTGGCCAACGGCCTCTTTCTCGGGCCGCTGGTCGCCCCTGTCATCGTGCTCGCGGTCGGGCTCTACGCGATGGCGCGGTCGTTGGGTCTGGTCGGCAGCACCTTGGGTCTCGTGCTCGCCCATACGATGCTGGCGCTGCCCTATGTCGTTTTGAATGTCGGGGTCGCTGTCGCAGCGCTCGATCCGCGCCTGGTGCTGGCCGCGAGCGGACTCGGCGCGGGCCCTTGGCGCGCGTTCCGCACCGTGACCCTACCGTCGATCGTGCCCGGCATCGTGGGCGGAGGCGTCTTCGCCTTCGTCACCTCGTTCGACGAGGTGGTGCTCGCAGTGTTCCTGGCTGGTCCCAGCGTCAAAACGCTGCCTGTTCGCATCTGGGAGGAACTTCGCGTCGAATACACGCCGATCGTCGCGGTCGCCGCGACCATCATGATCGTGCTGGCTCTTTTGGGCTCGGCCGTGGCGCGGTTGGCGACATCGAGGGCGACATGAGCGCGCTTGCCTTTCGCGGCATCGCGAAGCGCTTCGCCGCCTTCGAGGCGCTCGCCCCGCTCGATCTCGAGATCGCCTCGGGCGAGTTCATCAGTTTCCTCGGCCCCTCGGGCTCCGGCAAGACGACGCTGCTCAACATATGCGCTGGCCATATCGCGCCGACGGCCGGCTCGCTGTTCGTCGACGGCCGCGACATCACCGCCCTGCCGGCGCGGCGGCGCAATATCGGCATGGTGTTCCAGAACTATGCGCTATTCCCGCATCTCGACGTGTTCGAGAACGTCGCCTATGGGTTGCGGGTGCGCAAAGTCGCCCCGGCGGAATTGGCGCGGCAGGTCGAAGAAACGCTGCGGAGCGTGCGGCTCGAAGGCTTCGGCCGCCGCTCGGTGGGCAGCCTTTCCGGCGGCCAGCAACAGCGCGTGGCGCTGGCTCGGGCGCTTGCTATCGAGCCCGACATCCTGTTGATGGACGAGCCGCTCGGGGCGCTCGACAGGCAATTGCGTAAAGAGGTGCAGATCGAGATCCGGCGCATGCACGTCGCCCATCCGCGCACGACGCTCTACGTGACCCACGACCAGGAGGAAGCGCTCGTCATGTCGGACCGCATCGCCGTGATGCGCGGCGGCCGGGTGGCGCAAATGGGCACGGCGGACGAACTCTACAACCGGCCCGCCGACAGTTTCGTCGCGCGTTTCCTCGGCGAATCGAATCTCATCGCCGGACGCGTGACGGGCCTCGATGACGGGCGCGCGACGCTCGCCGTCGAAGGCTTCGCGGCGCCGATCGAGGGTCATCCGACGCGCGGCCTACGATTGGCGGGCGCGGCTTGCGCGTTGATCCGGCCCGAGCACGTTCGACCGGTCGCGGGCGGACGGCGGGCGCGTGTCGCCGAGCGCATATTCCTCGGCGAGATAGTGGCGCTGAGACTCGCGTTGCCGGGCAGCGTCGAACTATGGTCGCGGCTCTTCAGTTGGGACGCGCCCACTGACGACAATATAGAAATCGGTTGGGATCGGCAGCGCGTCTCGATCCTGCCGGAGGCGCCATAGGAGGAAACGCGATGTTGACGAGACGACATTTGATGGCCGCCGGAGCGGCCGGCGCGATGGCCGGCCTGATCGGCCGCGGCCGGGCCGACACGATCAAACTCACCTTCTGTTCCTGGGGCGGTGCGCTCAGCGATCTCGAGAAGACCGCCTTGCTCGACCCTTTCGCCAAGACGAGGGGCTTCGAGGTCGTGCCCGTTTCGCCGACCAACTACGCCAAGCTGAAGGCGATGGTCGAGGCGGGACCGCCGGAATGGGACCTCGTCGACGTCGGCGGCCGCTTCATCTGGCAGGGCGCGGACCTGCTCGAACCGCTCGACATGTCGCTGATCCCCAACGCAAAGGCTCTCGATTCCAGTTGGGTCGCGGCCAAGGGCATTTTCACTTCGACCGGCGCCACCGTGGTCGCCTGGAACACCAAGGCGTTCCCCGCTGGCGCGGAGCCGAAATCATGGAAGGATTTCTGGGACGTCAAGACCTTCCCCGGCCCGCGCGGCCTTTACAAGCCATTCTACTATAACTACGAGGCGGCGCTGCTCGCGGCCGGCACGGCGCGCGCGGACATCTATCCCGTCACAGACGACAAGGTGAAACTCGCCATGGAAAAGATCCGCGAGTTGAAACCGAACATCAAAGTCTGGTGGACAGCCGGCGCGCAGCCGCCGCAGCTGCTCTCTTCGGGAGAACTCGCCATGTCTTCGGCCTGGTCGGGACGCGTGCTCGCGCTGATGAAGGAGAAGGCGCCCGTCGCCATGACCTATGAGGACGGCATCGCTTGGGGCAATGCGTGGGTCGTCCCCAAGGGCGCGCCGAACGCCAAGCTCGCGATGGAGGCGATCAACTACGCGCTCTCGCCGGAGGCGCAGGCGCGCCTGCTGGAGCTCGGCACCTACGGGCCCGTGCTCGGCGACGCGGCGGCGAAAGGAACGCCGGAGCAGCGCAAGGTGCTGGTCACGGCGCCGGAAAACATCAAGAACATGCTGATCCTCAACGAGCAGCAGGCCGCGCTCTATTCGACGAAATACACCAACGACTGGGACCGCATGCAGCTCGAGTGATCGCTGGCCATGGCGTTCTCGCTCGACGGGCGCCGTCTCGGGCCGCTCCTCAGCCCCCGCAGCATCGCTTTCGTCGGGGCGTCAGTGCGGCCGAATGCGCCCGGCAACGACATGATGCGGATGATCCGCCGCGGCGGGTTCGCCGGGTTGGTTCACGCGGTGAACCCTCGGCATCGCGAGATCGAGGGTTACCCTTGCGTGCCCGGGCTCGCCGATTTGCCCGCCGCGCCCGATCTCGTCGTCCTGTCGGTACGGAACGAGCGGCTGGAGGAGACGCTCAGCGGCGCCATCGCGCGCGGCGCGAAAGCCGCCGTGGTCTTCGCCTCCGGCGTCCTGCCGGGCGAGCGCGATGATCCGCTCGCTCGCCGCCTCGCTCGCGCTGCGGCTGAGGCCGCGCTTCCCGTCTGCGGGCCAAACTGCATGGGCTTCTACAACGACCTCGACCGGGTCTGGGTGTGCGGCTTCCCGAGCCCGCGCCAGCCTGCGCCGGGCGGAATCGCGTTCATTGCCCATTCCGGCAGCGTGTTCGGCGCGCTCGCGCACAACGATCCGCGCCTGCGCTTCGCGCTCGCGGTCTCCCCCGGGATAGAGGCGACCGCGACGGTCGCCGATTATATCGCCTATGCGGTCGAGCGGCCGGAGGTGAGGGTCGTCGGCCTCTTCATCGAAACCGCGCGCGATCCCGAAAGGTTCGCCCTGGCGCTCGAACAGGCGGCGGAGCGCGGCGTCCCTGTCGTCGCCTTGAAGGTCGGCCGCACCGCCGCGGCGGCGGCCGCGGCGCTCACCCATACCGGCGCGCTCGCGGGCAGCGACCTCGCCTACGACGCCTTGTTCGACCGTTACGGAGTCGTCCGGGTCGAGACGCTCGACGAACTCGCCGCAACGCTGCTGCTGCTGTCCACGGGGCGCCGCGTCGGGCGCGGCGGCCTTGTCGCAATCGGCGATTCCGGCGGCGAACGCGAAATGTTGATCGATCTGGCGGACCGCGCCGGCGTCCCGTTCGCCGCGATCTCGAACGAGACCAGGGCCTCGATCGCCGCCAGGCTGGAGCCGGGCCTCGAGGCCGCCAATCCGCTCGACGCGTGGGGAACAGGCGCGGATTTCGTCGCGACTTTCACCAATGGCCTCGGCGACCTGCTCGCCGATCCCGAAGCCGCGCTCGGCCTGTTCAGCGCCGACATTCGCGACGGCTATTATCTACATCGCGGCTTCGCCGACGCGGCGCTGGCGGCGGCGTGTGAATCCGACAAGATCGTCGCCGTCGCGACCAACTACACCCAGGTCCGCCACGATGCGCTCGCGCTCGAACTGACGCTCGCCGGGATTCCCGTGCTCGACGGCACGGCCAATGCGCTCGCCGCCGTGCGCGGCGCCCTGTCCTATCGCGACTTCCGAGCGCGACCCGATGATCCGCCGCCCATGCCCCCAGCAGCGCGCGCAGCCGATCGCCAGGCGGCCAGGGCGAGACTGCGGGAGGCGACCGGCCCGCTCGACGAAGCCGCGAGCCTGTCGCTGCTCGAAGCGTGGGGCCTGCCCGCCATTCCGCACGTCGTGGTCGAAAGTCCAGCGGAAGCGCGCGTGGCGGGCGCCAAACTCGGCTATCCCGTCGCCTGCAAGACGGCGACTGCAGGCATCCTGCACAAGTCGGACGACGGCGGCGTGCGGCTCGACCTCGCCGATGACGAGGCCCTGCTCGAGGCTTATCGCGACCTGGCGGGCCGGCTGGGTCCGCGCGCGCTGATCGCGCCCATGGCCAAACGCGGGGTCGAGCTGTCGCTCGGGATGATCCGCGACCCGCAATTCGGTCCGATCGTCGTCGTCGGAGCGGGCGGCGTGCTGATCGAGCTGATCGACGACCGGCGCGCCGCGCTTGCGCCGTTCGGTCGCGTCACCGCATGCCGGCTGCTCGACGGGCTGAAGATCAGGCGCCTGCTCGACGGCTATCGGGGGGTCGCCGCCGTCGACATCGATAGCCTCGCCGACATCGTAGCGATGTTTTCCGTCCTGGCCGCCGACCTCGCCGATCTCGTCGCAGAGATCGACATCAATCCGCTTATTGCCGGTCGCGACATCGTCGCCCTCGACGCCCTCGTCATCGCCCAACCGGGACCCTCCTGATGGACCTTTCCCTGCCTTCTGAAGCCTTGAACTGGCAGCGCCGCGCCAAAGCTTTTGCTGAGGAGCATCTGTTTCCACACGAGGTCGAGCTCGAGTTGCAAGGTTCCCTGCCTCCCGCGAGCCTGGATCGATTGCGCCGGGCAGTGAAGGACCACCGCCTCAATGGCGTCAATCACGCCAAGGACGTCGGCGGTCAGGGTTGTTCGCAGCTCGAGCTGACGGTGATCGGTGAGGAACTCGGCAAGGCGACCGGGGCGCTCTGGGCAATCGTGCCCCATCCCGCGGTCGCGCTGAAACACGGCACGCCGGAACAGATCGACGCCTATCTCAGGCCGAGTTGCGCGATGGAGCGACGCGCCTGCGTCGCGGTGACGGAACCGCAAGCGGGTTCGGATCCCCGTATGATCGGCACGCGCGCCGACCGGCGCGACGGACGCTTCGTCCTCAATGGCGAGAAATGGTTCGTGACCTCCGGCGACGTCGCCGACTACATCATCGTCCACGCCAATGTGGACGGCGACCCCGACAAGCCGACCTTGTTCCTGGTCGACAAGGCGCTTCCGGGGGTGCGGATCGCGCGCGAACCCAAGTTCACCCACACCTATGTGTTCGGCCATCCCGAGTTCCTGTTCGAGGATGTCGAGGTCGGGGAGGACCGGGTGCTCGGCCCGATCGGCAGCGGCCTCGAGCTGACCAAAGACTGGTTCGTCGAGGCGCGGTTGCAGATCGCGGCGAGCACGCTGGGCGCCGCGATCCGCGCTTTTGAGCTCGCGAACGCATGGGCGAGCGAGCGGCGCCAATTCGGCCGCGCGATCCGTGATTTCCAGGCTGTCGAGTTCATGCTCGCCGACATGGCGGTCGAGATCTTGGCGACGAAGAGCCTCGTCTACCGGGTATCCTGGGAAATCGACAGCGGGGCCGATCGCAAGCTGGTTCACGCGCGAGCCAGCGCGCTCAAGCTCCAGGCTTCCGAGATGGCCGGCCGCGTGCTCGACAGGGCCGTCCAGATTTTTGGCGGCCGCGGCTATATGCGGGAGAATGCGGTCGAACGGCTGAATCGCGAAGTGCGCGTCGATCGCATCTGGGAGGGCACCTCCGAGATCCAGCGGGTCATCATCGGCGGCCAATTGCGCAAACGCGGAACCGCAGCCTTCACGGGATGGTGATGTATTCCCCCTTGCGGGACGGGTGCGGCGACGCGAGATCGCCGGATCAAGTCCGGCGATGATAAATGATCGCGGAAAAACATATCGTCAGGTCGTGGCCGGGATTGATCCGGACAGATGTAGACGCGATGATTTGGGGTCGTCCGCCACGCCGCCGAGCCCTTCGGTGAATACGCCGTAGCTGTTGTAGACGTGACGCGCCAGCACGTCCTCGGCGTCGCCATCTTCACCGGCCTGGATGGCGTCGACGACGGCTTGGTGATCCGCCTGCGACTTGGCGATCTGTGTCATGGTCCGCGTCACGCGGAACCGGATGGCTCGCACCCGGCCGACGATGCGCCCGTAGGCGTCGATCAGTTCAGGATTCTGGCTTGCCTCCAGAATCGCCGCGTGAAATGCGTTGTCCGGCGCCTGGAAGGCCTCGGGACCGAGTGCGACGATCGGCGCGGCCGCGGCGACTTCCGCGGCCAAAGTCTCCAGAGTCCGGGCGCGGTTGGTTTTCAGCGCCACGCGCAGGGCGCCGACTTCGAGCACCTCGCGCAATCCGAGGATGCTGCGGAGCTGCCCGGCATCGTAGCGAAAGACGAAGCTGCCGTGCTGCGGCTGGATCTCGACGAGCCGCTCCGCTTGCAGCCGCAGCAGCGCGTCCCTCACCGGCGTGCGGCTGATGCCGAGCTGCTCGGCGAGGCTTGCCTCGGACAGCTGCTGGCCCAGATGCAGCCGATCTGAAATGATGAGTTCCCGGATCTGTTCGGCCGCGATCGCGGCCAGCGATCGGGGCCGCCCGATCCGGTCGATGACGCTCGCCGAACGTGAGGTTTCCCCGGCCGTCACGCGGGCATGCCGTGGTAACTGTCCATTTCGTGCAATCCCTCTGCTTTGTGCGGCCGATTTTATTCTGACCCCGCTGCAAGCCAAGGACCAGTTAGG
>JBAQGU010000393.1:0-7106 GCA_049287975.1 Roseiarcus sp. | reverse complement strand
AGCCCCGCCAGCGCCGGCACGGCGATCCAGGATTTGTCGATCGCCTTGCCGGCGACGAGAACGACCAGCAGGCCGATGAGCAGAAACAGCAGCCCGCCAGACTCGACGAACAGCCCGGCGAGACTGTCCCGGATCGGAACGTAGATGTCGACGCCCATCCGCATCACGTCGTCGACGTAGGCGGGGAAGCCCCAGGGAACCATCGCGAGGTAAACGAGCCCAACGGCCGCGGCGAAATAATATTCCGCCGAGCCGATCAGCCCGCGAAGACCGATGCGACGCCAGAGATACGGTGCGACGGCGATCGCGACCAGGGCGTAGGGCGGTTTGATCGCCGCCATCAGCCCGGCGCCTACGCCGGCGAGCGCGGCGAGCCAAAAATCTGTCGCCGCCCGCTCGGCGCGCGCGATTGAGAGCGCGAGAAAGGGCAGGGCGTAGACGGCGGCCAGATGGTCGCGTTCGCAAAACGCCTCGCCAGGAAGCACCGCGAGCGCGATCAGGACGAAGGCGTAGGCCGTCGGCCCCACCGTCAGCGCCGCGCGCTTCAGAATCAGCGCGCTCAGCGCCAGGCTCGCGGCGATGGAGGCGAAGCCGAAGGCCGAGACCATGAATTCGGCGTGAAGTCCGAGCGCACGCGCAAAAGAGACCGCCGGCCAATAGAGCAGCAAGGACGCGGGGGGATTGATTTCCACGAAATCGACGTAGGGAACCTGGCCGCCGAGCCATTTCTCGTCGATCGTGATCATCCAGGAGACGTCGCCGAGCAGGCCGAACCAAAGCTGCGTGGCGATTGCGATCAGCCCGATCGCGAGCGTGATTCCCAAGAGGATCAGGCGTGGGCTCGCCGCGAAGCCGAAAGCGCCCCGCGGCGGCGATGCGATCGAGGATAGCGTCATCGCGGCCGGGATACCGCGCGTCAAGCCCGTCTCGCCTCGACCGCCCGCGCCGGTTTCTGCGCGGGCGCGGGCTCGGCGACGGCTTCGAAACCGACCGCGCGATCGACGACGTAGAGCGGCCGCCGCTTCACCTCGGTGTGGATGCGGCCGATATAGACGCCGAGCACCCCCGTCATCAGCATGTTTGCGCCGCCCAGGAAGGTCGTCACGAGAATGATCGAACTCCAGCCGCGCGCCAGATTGGCGTTCATCGCCCAGAGCCCGGCGACCCACAGCGCGTAGAGCGCGGCGCAGCCGCAGACGCCCAGTCCCGTCCACAGCGCCACGCGCAACGGAGCGTCGGAAAACGACACGACGCCGCTCACTGCGAAGCGGATCATCTTCGCAAGAGAATATTTCGTCTCGCCGGCGGCGCGCGCGGGACGATGGAATTTCACGACCGCCTGCCGAAAGCCGATCCAGGCGAACATGCCGCGCACGAAGCGGTCGCATTCCGGCATCGCCAGGAAGCTGTCGAGCGCCTTGCGGTCGACGAGCCGAAAATCGCCGACGTCGCGTGGAATTTCGACGTCGCTGAGGCAGCCGAGCAGGCGATAGAACAGGTCGGCGGTCAGCCGTTTGAATCGGCTTTCGCCCTCTCGCGAAAGGCGCTGGGCGTAGACGACCTCATAGCCCGCCTTCCATTTGGCGATCATTTCGAGCACGACCTCGGGCGGGTCCTGCAAATCGGCGTCCATGACGACGACGGCCTCGCCCGATGCGCGCTCCATGCCGGTCGTGATCGCGACCTGATGGCCGAAATTGCGCGACAGCCTCACGAAGCGGTAGCGCGAATCCGCGCGAGCCTTGGCCTCGAGCACGATCGGGCTCGTATCGCGCGAGCCGTCGTCGACGAATATGACTTCCGCCGGGCCATCGAGGCGGCCGAGCAAGGCGTCCAGACGATGCAGCAACACCGGAAGAACCGCTTCCTCGTTGAAGATCGGCACGACCAACGAATAAATGGGAGCCATTTGAACACTACGCGCGAGAGGCCTCCACCTTGAGAGGGGAGGGCTTAATAAAGCCGTAAGCCGATCGTTGGGATTCAGCCGGGACGACGGCCGATCGCGACATATTGCGCGCCGGCCGGCACGGCGCGCAGCTTGTCCTCGAGCAGTTCGGCGAACGCGTTCGCGAACGGCGTGAAGAACAGAAATTCGCGCGCAACATCGACGAAACCCGCCTCACGCAGGATTCGCGTCATTTGCACCGGGTCGATGAGCAGGGCGTCGAAATCAAAGGGGCAGCGGGCCACGGCCAGACGCGTCAGCGGATTCCAGGGGTTGTGCTCAAAGACCATGAGCCAGCCGCTTGGGCGCAGCGCGGCCCAGGCCTCGGCGATGAACCGCGGCCTCTGGTCGGGCGGCACATGATGCATGACGCAAACGGTCGTTACGGCGCCGAACGCGCCCGCCTCCACGGGCAGCTGCTGGCCGATCTGCTCGCGATAGCTGACGGACGGATTGTTCCGCCGCGCGGTCTTCAAGGCGTCGTGGGCGACGTCCGCGCCGACCAGTTCCGCGAACTCGCCTGCGATGTGCTGATGGATCAGGCCCACGCCGCAGCCGATGTCGAGCAGACGCATTTGCGCGGGCTCGCATCCTCGCCGCCGCAGAATCTCGAGCAGTCGCTTCGCCTTGCCGCGCGTGAAGAAGCTCTGTTCGGCGCCGGAAAACGCGATGGAGCGGTTCACCTCTGCGACGTAGTCGGGATAGGGATCGACCGCCCAGCGCGAGTCGGCACTTGACGCAGCGCCGCAACGATCAATGGCCGACATCAGCGATTTCCGCCCAAGAGTTCCTCTCCAGAGCTAGTCTGTCCGGCTTAACGAACGATTTAAGCCGTCGGGTCGGCTCTACCCGCGCTCGAACGCCTCTGCTAGAGTTCCGGGCGCCCGCTGGGGGCCGCTGACCTCATGGAAAACCGCCATGGAATGGGAAAACTCGCCCGAATCGGCCAATGTCGAGGACCGTCGCGGACAGGGCGGCGGCGGGATGCCGATCAGCGGCGGGACCGGCGGCCTCGGCATCGGCGTCGTCATCATCATCTTTGTGATCAGCTATTTCACCGGCATCAACCCTTCGGTGCTGTTCGGCGGCGCGCAGATTTTCACCGGCAACGGCGCCAATACCAGCAGCAGCGCGCCCGCGCCGAGCACGGCACGGTCGACCGGCGGCGCCGAAGATCGCATGACGAGCCTGGTTCGCCATGTGCTCGGCGAGACCGAGGCGGTCTGGAAGGAAGTGCTGCCCGCGCAGAAGGGCGTGCGATACGTCGACGCGAAACTGGTGCTCTATGACGGCTCGACCGATTCCGGTTGCGGCGGCGCGCAGGCGGCGATGGGACCGTTCTATTGCCCCGTAGACAAGACGGTCTACCTCGACATGTCGTTCTTTCGTGACATGCAGACCAAATATGGCGGAGGCGGCGACTTCGCCTATGCTTATGTCATCTCGCATGAGATCGGCCACCATGTGCAGGATCTGCTCGGCATTCTCGACAAGGTCGAAGACGCCAAGCAGGGCGTTTCGCGCACGCAGGCCAACGCGCTTTCGGTGCGCATCGAACTGATGGCCGATTGCTTCGCCGGCGTCTTCGCCAACCACGCCAACAAGGACTGGAAGCTCACCGAGGACGACCTGCAGAAAGCGCTCGCCACCGCGCGAGCGATCGGCGACGACCGTTTGCAGACCGCCGCCCGCGGCTATTCCGTGCCCGACAGTTTCACCCACGGCTCGTCCGCGATGCGCCAGCAATGGCTGACGACCGGGCTCAAGAGCGGGCAGGTCGATTCCTGCAATACGTTCGCGCGGTAGGGGCTTCGGCGCAGGCTCGACGCCAGCCGAGGCGGCGCCGAGCCTAAAGCGAACGTGGCGCCGATCCCAAATCGACACCAACTCCAGCCAATAGCTAGCCCTTGCCGTTTTGAGCGTTTCCAAGCACTTGCTCAGCTGGCAAGGGGCATTCGGGAAGCTCCGCGGCCGATCGGCCGATGGCTTCGCCGGCAGAAGCGGGTTTCGTCGCGGCCGGTTTTCCGCGCCTCCAGGATCGCGGGCGTCGCCGGGCCGGGAACAAATTGGGCGAGCCGAAATCGAGCGGGTCGGAATAGCGGTCGAGCCGGTCGATGATCTTCAACAAGAGCGGGATGGACTTCGCGTCGCCCTGAGCGACCCCGTCCGCGGCGAGGCGCAGAGCCGGCGTCAGGCGGGCGATCTGCATCCGCTTGTGGTCCGGCCCGTCGTGGCCGCGACCTGGAGCCGTCGCCGCGCGGATGATCTGCCGCAGCCGCTCTCGCGAAAAGCCCTCCTCGGCCGCGATTTCGGCCCAGGCGGCGCCGTCCTGAAGGCGAGCGAAGATGCGCTGCAGGCGCAGCGAGCGCGCCGCCGGCGAAAGGGCGGAGCGCCTCGTGCGAGGGGAGGGGGAGTCGGAGGGGGAGTCGGTCATGCGCAACCTTTCCGAAGGGATAAAAAATACCATGACATACTTCTGTCTATCAGAAATAAAAATCATCGAATTTTCAAACTGCGACGGCATAGCCGATCAGCGCTCGCCGCGACGCATCCGGAAGCCGTACGGGGTGGCAAACGGCTGAGAAACCGCGTCCTCCGCCGCGCGAACGGGCCATGAATTCCGAATTGGCAGGGAAAACCTGTCCGCGGTAGCAGGGAAGCTGCAGGGAATTGATTTCGACTCGGCAGGGAATAAATTCGACTTGGCAGGGAAGAATTCCGCGTTAATTCCGCCAGTGACGGGTTGGAGTCGCGAGTTCGATCCGGGTCGGGGATAACGCCGGCACGAAACGGTAAAGACGGTCGTGTCACCGTAATGCCGCGTCCTGTTGGACACGAACATTGTCAGGCCATCCCCAGGTCGTGTGGCGTCTGGTGGCGACGCGGATGGTGCTCCTCTGCATCAGCGCGGTCACCGCAAGGGAACTGCAATTCGGTTTGGCGCCCACCCTGACTGACTGTTGCGCGTTATACGCTTGACGTATGACAGGCGGCGGTCTATCAAATCGTGCCGATGATCGTATCGTTTCGGGATCGCGCGGCCGAGCGGCTATGGATGGGCGGCTCGGTGCGCCGGTTCGGCGGCATCGAGCGGCAGGCCTTGCGCAAACTCGACATGCTGCATCAGGCGCGCGATCTCGCTGACCTGCGGGCTCCGCCGGCAAATCGGCTGGAAGCTCTCGCCGGCGACCGCAAGGGCCAATATTCCATCCGAATCAACGACCAGTGGCGTATCTGCTTCAACTGGACCAAGGAGGGTCCGGCTCATGTCGAAATCGTCGATTACCACTGATAGGGTCGGGACGCCGGATCGCGTGACTACCCATCCCGGAGAAGTGTTGGCCGAGGAGTTTCTGCGGCCGTTGGGACTCTCGGTCCATGCGCTCGCGCTGGCGTTACGCGTTCCCGCGACCCGGGTTGGCGCCATCGTGAAGGGCGAACGTTCGGTGAGCGCGGATTCCGCTTTGAGGTTGGCGCGCTTCTTCGGCACGAGCGCGGAATTCTGGATCGGCCTGCAAGCGATGCACGACCTGACCAAGACAAAGTCGGAAGTCGGCGAGACGATCGCGCGCGATATTCAACCGCGAGCGGCCTGAAGGAGCGCGGTAACTCGAGGTTACGGACCGTCACCGTAACCCTGTAACCCTTACCACCAAACATACAACTCGCTATGCCGACGGTCGGTCAGAAAGCATATGGGGGTTGAGTAAACTGCCACCGTAAATCCCGGGGTCACAGCACTACTCGGTCTTTGCGCCTGCGTAAGCTGCGTCGACCTGTTTCCTAAACTCGGTCATGTCGTACTGATTGCCATTCAACTCAGTACTCATTTTCCGCACCAGCGCCGACGCGGCGATAGCCTCCTTGATCTGATCGTCGGTCGCCCCAGCATGCTTCGCCGCCACCGTGTGGGCGTAGATGCAGTATTGGCAAGGAATTTGCGCTGCGACGGCGAGGCCGATCAACTCCTTGGTTTTCCCGTCCAACGCTCCCTTCGGATTGAAGACCGCCATCCATTCTTGCCAAGCGGGAGTGACGGACGCTCGAGGCGCGATAGCTTTCAACAACGGTGGCGCGTCTTGAGCGATCGCTGAAACTGGCAGAACGACGCCGAAAGCCAGTGCGATAACGAGAGCTTTCATGGTGCTTGCTCCTTCTCCAGATGAGCGGCGACCATCGCCGTCCCAGCGAAGCTAAATCCGTGAGAGTTGCGGGCTAAAAGGACGAAAAATGGCTTCGAATCTTACAACGCGGGCCGAATATTTTGGTTCATCCGGAACAAGTTTTTCGAGTCATAGACGTGCTTCACTTCGGCGAGGCGCGTGTAGATGTCGCCGCCTACCGCCGAACGAATGAGATCGGCCGGATATTCTGGTTGATACGGAACAGATTGGCCGGGATCTCGGCAGCTGGCGCATGCAACTCGCCGCGCGACGATTGCGGGATTCCGCGGTAAGCCTCGCGCAAGCCGGCGCCGCGGTGGGCTATGAATCGGAAGCCGCCTTCAACCGCGCCTTCAAGAAGCACCTCGGCATGTCGCCCGGCGCCTGGCGGACGGGCAGGCTATCGAACGGCGCGGTCGGCGACGGCGCTGGCGCCTCGGCAATTCGATAGTCAGAACCGCGCCGAACCTTGCGCTGGCGCGAGCGGACCCGACGCCCCCTTCCACTCGATCGTTCCCGGCGGCTCGCTCTTCACGTCGTAGACGACCCGGTTCACAATAGAGTCGCTCGTAGAGCGGTTGCGCTCGCCACGCGTCGGCCTCGAACGAGGTCACCAGAAAGCGCGGATTGGCTTCGTCATGGGTCCATTCGGACTTGCCGATCACCCGACGGCGGGGCGCGGTCGTCGCGCTCGCGCGAATGACGCATTGAGGCCTCCGATGCCCCCAACCGAACCTCCGCCTCCCGGTCCGGAGCTCGCGGCGGCCGGCGGCGGAGATGCTGGCCGCCACTCGCAGGGGTTACCGACCCCACGCGACTGAGCTACTGTTCCGTGCGGAAGCATCCGTTCTGGAAGCTGAATTTGAGCTTTTTCAACTCCGACATGCCCAATAGATTTTCGCCGTTGATTTGTTGTACGAACGCGCGGACATTCGTGAGGCGGATAGTTCCGATCTCGAGCGACTCGACTACGACAGGAGCAACTCGCACAATAC
>JBAQGU010000392.1:0-1532 GCA_049287975.1 Roseiarcus sp. | reverse complement strand
GCTTTCGCGTGTGATGCGGGCTATGCACGCGCGCTTCCCGACAATGCCGCTCTATGTCGTCGGCAAGGAGATCAGCTACGAGGACATACGGCTGACCTTGGACAAGATCGCCGACAGACTCTTCGAGCACCCGGCCACTGTCCTCGTTCTGACCAATCTTTTTTACTCTGAAGCGCCTTGGCTCACCCCGCGTTCGACGATCGCGGCCCAAGGCCTGATCTGGAAAGATGTCGCTCTGACCGGCAACACCGCGCATGGCTTCGCCGAGCAGATCGGCGACCTCGAGGGTTTTCTGGCGGAGAACTGGCGGGCGGGCATCAGCAAAGCCAGCGGAAACCCAGTGTACGTCCGGCCCATCATCTTGACGTTGCATCGCGAGGATCACACGTTCCTGCTCGATCCAATTCTGCCACGACCTGGACGGGTCGCGGCGGAGTATGATCTGGTGATCGCTTCGCAGCCCTATCGCGCGCGGGCGAGCGTCGAGTTCAAGGCTTCGAAAGTAGTGGCGCCGTTGGCGCAGGCCCTGCGTCCGGGCGGGCGTCTGATCGGCATCCATTCCCATGGCGACGACCCGGGCCTGGAAATCATAGACGGCGTCTGGCCAGGCGAGAATCCGTTCACGACCGATCGCCATGCAATTCTGCGACAGGTCAAGCGGGAACTCGGCGGCGCAGCGCGGCACTACAATTTCAACGCCACGTCCGACGCGCACTCGATCTTTCGTTACCACATGCACACTTTGCCGGACGAGGTCAGTGGCCCGATAGGAACCTCGACGTTGTTCGCAGCGTGGAACGCCGCGATCTATGTCGCCCAGATCGAGGATCGGCGATTGGCCGAAGTCGTACGCAACGGTCGCTACATCGAGGCGACGGATCGGGTGCTGAAAAAGCACGGCGGGCTGTGGTTCAACGACGAGACCTACGTGATTTCACGCCGTCGCGGCTGAGAGAGCGGTCCCCGCCGCCAGGAGGCTCAATTGACGCTCATCGGATCTGCCGCCAACCCAGCGCTCGTGAGTCGGCTCACTTCCGCCTCGGTCGAGATTGCCTCTCGAAGCGCGCAGATCGAGGAGTTACGGGAAAATTTCGATCCGGGTCTCGATGTCACAGTCACATTCTTGCCGGGGGACGACTATCGCGACAATGTCGGGATCGCGACCGCGTTGCGGCGAGCGGGCTTCAATCCGGTCCCGCATGTCGCCGCGCGCGAGTTCGCATCGCGCGAAGCGCTCGATGACTATCTCGCGCGCGCCAGGAGCGAGGCCGGCGTACTGCGGGTTCTCTTGATTGCGGGCGACGTAGCCCGTGCGCGCGGGCCATTCAAATCGAGCCTCGACATTTGCGCGAGCGTGCTGATCGAGGCTCATGGCTTCGAGACGGTGAGTTTCGCCGGACATCCGGAAGGCCATCCCCAGCTCGATATGGACGCGGCCTTCAAGGCGCTCGAAGCCAAGCGCGACTGGGGCCGCGCGGCGGGCGTTCGGGTCGACGTCGTCTTGCAATTCTGCTTCGAAAGCGCTCCCATCC
>JBAQGU010000391.1:0-4454 GCA_049287975.1 Roseiarcus sp. | reverse complement strand
GTTCTCGCCTACAAAGGTGGGGAATCGATGTCTCGCGATCACCGGCGGCGAGTGGCGAGGGGCGGGAGAGCGCGGGGCGGTTTCAGCGAGCCGGCAGGAGGCGGCGGCATTCGTCCGGGTTGCGGTTTCCGGCGAAATAGTGAACCTATTTACGAAATTCCAGGTTGCGCCCGCGCCCGCGCCTGTGTATATCGTTCGCTAGTGCACCGAAGCCTGCGTGCCGAGGAGGCGGACCGGAGCGCGAAGACGCTCAAACGGGCCAAGGGAGGAATAGATGGCGAATCTCACAGACGGGCGGAAGGCCTTTACGACGGGCGGACTTTCGCGTCGGCAGATATTGACCGCGAGTTCGATGTTGGCGGCGGGCCTGGTGTTGCCCGAGGCGAGGTCGGTCTTTGCGCAGACCGCCAGCGAGCCCTTCCGGTTCGGCCTCATCAAAGCGCTCACGGGGCGCGTCGCCTCAGCCTATGCTCCGCTCTACGTTCCCGCCCGCATAGCGGTCGACGAAATCAACGCTGCGGAGGGAATCCTGGGGCGCAAGGTCGAAATCGTCGATGGCGACGACGAGGGCACGCCGGCCAAGGAGCCCGCGGTCGTGCGCGCGCTGATGGAGCAGAAGATCGACATTCTACTCGGACCGGTCGGCACTTCTCCGACCCTGACCGCGCTTTCCGTCACCAACCCGGCGAAACTGCTGGAAACCGGCGGCTCCTTCGCGGCCGAAGCGGCGGACGGCAACACCTATCCCTACCATTTCCAGTTCAACTTCAACAACAAGCTGTCTGGCGGCATGACGGTCGATTACATCTCCGCCAACATGAAAGACAAGAAGATCGGCATCATTCAGGAGAGTTTTGCATCGTCGGAGGCGATCGCAAAGACGGTGACGGAGGGTCTGAAGGCGAACGGCGTTTCGATCGTCGGCCACGAGGTGTTTCCCAACAATACGCCCGACATCAAGAGCTATCTGCGCAACCTGCAGAAGGCGGGCACGGAAGTGCTCGTGGTTTCGACCGGCATCGCCGCCAACTCGGCGCTTGTGTTCAACGCGTTGCGCGGCATCGGCTGGTTTCCGTCGATGTATGGCTATTCCGGCCTGATGTCCGACGCTCTGCTCGACCTGTTGCCGCCCGAGGCGCTGGCGAACGTGTTCGTGAGCTACCTCAAAGCCTACACCTACACCGAGACGGAGAAGCCGGCCGAAAAGCAGGTCGCCTATGTCAAGAAGGTGCTCTCCTATCCCGAGTCCAAGGGTCAGGAGCCGAACGCGGCGGTGTCGCCGTTCTACGACGCGATCTATGTCTACAAATGGGCGATCGAGAGCGCGAAGAGCACCGAAGCGGACAAGGTCAAGGCCGCGATGGAGACCCTGAAGGACTATCCTGGAATGTCGGGAACGCTGTCGCTGTCGCCCGAGAACCATTGTTCGCTTCATGCCGACTCGATGGCCTGGTGCAAGCTGGCTTCGGCTCGCGATCCGCGCGCGATGGGCGCCTTTCGCGAGCGAATTCCTTCGTGATCAGAACGGATTGCGCCCGCGCCGATTTCTCCCCTCCCCGTTCTGACGGCGTCCTTACGGAGAGGAGTCGAGAGTCGGGCTATTCTGGCCGAATGATCGCTGATAACTCGCGCCGCACGCGACGCAAGATGGTCTTCGAGGTTTTCGAAGCGGAGGACACCACCCTACCACCTCCCCGAGAGAACGGGGAGAGAAGACCTGCCCGGGAGCGTGCGTCGGCGCATGACGGTTGTCGTTTCGCGAGATTCTGAGCCCGGCCGGACGGCGGGCGTTTGGACGCTCGCGGGCGGGGCGCTGGCTCTGCTCGTCGTCGTGACGCTGCCCGTCTGGTTGCCGAGCAACTTTCTGCTCTATCTGGCGACGCAGGCCGGGGTATATATGATCGTGGCGCTCGCGCTGAACCTTTTGATGGGTTACGCGGGACCGGTTTCGCTCGGTCATGGCGCATTGGTCGCGATAGGCGCTTACGCGACCGCGATCCTGATGATCGACGCGCATTTCTCGTTCTGGCTCGCGGCGCCGGCAGCGATGGTGATAACCAGTATCGCGGGGGCGCTGATGGCGTTGCCTGCGTTTCGCTTGACGACCTGGTATTTCGCGCTGATCACGCTCTCCTTCGCTGGCGTCGTCGAGGAATTGCTCGGCGAATGGAGTGGGCTGACGCGCGGCTTCGACGGCATCATCGGCATCCCGCCGCCGGAAGTGTTCGGCTATAAATTCGGACTGGCCGGCATTTATGTCTTGGTCGTGGGCGCGATCATCGTTCAATTCTGGCTGATCCGCAACCTCGTGCGCTCGCGACTCGGCCGTGCGATGATCGCGATCCGCGACAATCCGCACGCGGCGACCGCCTCGGGCGTCTCGCTCGTGAGCCTGAAGCTGTTCGCGTTCGTCGTCAGCGCTTCAATGGCCGGTTTGGGCGGCGCCTTTTTCGCGGTGCAGAAGACGGTGCTGACCACAGAGGATTTTTCCGCCGACTTCTCGATCTTCTTCCTGCTGATCGTCGTCGTCGGCGGCGCCGGCCGGCTCTGGGGGCCGGTGGTCGGCACACTCGCCTTCTTTCTCGTGCCGCAATTGCTCGGGGCGCTGCAGAGCTGGCGGATTCTCGTCTACGGCGTGGCGCTGCTGATCCTGATGTTGTTCGCGCCGCGCGGCATCGTGGGCCAGATCGAACGGATGTTTCGGCGTCGCGTTCGCCCCATCAACCCCCTGGCTGGCGACGTTTCTGAGCACGCGCGCGTCCAGGGCGCCGCGCTCGAGATCGCGGACGTCCACAAGAATTTTGGCGGCGTGATCGCGCTGGACGGCGCGCGCTCGCTCGCCAACCCCGGGGCCGTGCACGCGATCGTCGGCCCGAACGGTTCAGGCAAGACGACGCTGCTCAATATCGTCTGCGGCTATTATTCTGCAAGCGCGGGCGCGATCCGGCTCGGCGGCCGCGACCTGCTCGGACTTCGCCCGCACGCGATCGCGCGGCTGGGCGTCGGCCGCACATTCCAGACGCCGAAATTGCTCAATCACGAGACTGTGCTCGACAATGTGCTGCTCGGAGCCTTTCCACGCGAGCGCGCCAGCGCACTCGAAATCGCGCTGAGGCTGCCTCGCGCCCGGGCAGAAGCGCGGGCTTCTCGCGCGGATGCGCTGCGATACCTCGAATTCGTGGGTCTTGCCGAGAGAGCGTCGGCGCTGGCGGGCGAGACCCCGCACGGTCAGCAGCGACTGCTCGAGATCGCGCGCGCTGGTCGGACGGCCGAAGGTCCTGCTGCTCGACGAACCCGCCGCGGGTCTTTCGTTGTCCGAGTTGGACCGGCTCGGAAAGCTGGTGCGCGCGATCGCCGAGAACGGCGCCACGGTCGTCATCGTCGAGCATCATCTCGAGCTGGTCGCCGACATCTGTCATTCCGTCACAGTGCTCGAGCGTGGATCGGTGCTCGCCGAAGGCGCGCCTGCTCGCGTCTTCGCCAATCCGGAGGTCGTGGCGGCTTATGTCGGGCGTTCGGCGGCGGAGCGCACGGCGTGAGCGCGTTGCTGGAAGTCCGCGATCTCGACGTCGGCTACGGGCGCGTCGGGGTGCTGAACCGAGTCGCATTGAATGTCTCTCGTGGCGCCATCGTAGTGCTGCTCGGGGGTAACGGCGCCGGGAAAACGACCTTGTTGAAGGCCATCTCTGGCCTGCTTCGCCCAAGCGCCGGCTCGATCCGATTCGGGGGCGCTGAAATATCTGGGGCGAGCCCGCGAGACATCGTCCGCGCGGGGTTGCTGCATGTCGCGGAGGGTCGCGCTCTGTTCCGCTCGCAGAGCGTGGCGGCGAACCTCGATCTCGGCCTCTACGGCGCCGGCATCGGCCGAGCCGACGAGCGCCGTCGCTACGAGCGCGTCTACGCGCTGTTTCCGGTGTTGCGTGAGCGTGGTTCGTCTGCCGCTGGCGCGCTGTCGGGCGGTCAGCAGCAGATGCTGGCGATCGGGCAGGCGTTGATGCGCGATCCCCAACTTCTGATGCTCGACGAGCCCTCGCTCGGTCTCGCGCCGATCATCGTCGATCAGGTGCTCGATGTCGTCGTCCAACTTCGCCAGGAGGGGGCGACGATCCTGTTAGTCGAGCAGATGGTCGAGCGCGCGCTGGAAGTCGCCGACTACGGCTACGTCCTGCAAGGAGGGCGGGTGGTCGCCGAAGGCGCGTCCGCGTCTTTGGCCGCGGGTGACGCGATTCGCCGCGCCTATCTGGGCGCTGCGGCCGGGTAGGACGACGGGCTCAGACCGTGCGCGCGCTGGCGTTGCCGAACAGGCCCTGCGGACGCACCAGCAGGATCGCGAGGACCACGGCGAGGATCACCGTCTGCTGGTATCCCGCGGAAATGAATTCCGAGCCGGTCGCTTCTGTGACCCCGATGATCACGCCCGCGATCAACGCCCCTTTGTTGCTGCCGAGGCCGCC
>JBAQGU010000390.1:0-2545 GCA_049287975.1 Roseiarcus sp. | reverse complement strand
GCCCTATGAGCATCTGGGCCGCCTCGCGCAGGTCGATGCTGTGGCGGAAGGGGTGCGCGCCGCGATTGACGACGCCGGTATCGAAGCGGCCGAAGAGGTCCATTTCGTACAGATCAAATGCCCCTTGCTGACGGTCGATCGCGTCACCGAGACGGAAGGACGCGGCCGGACGACCGCCACGCGCGACACGTTGAAGTCGATGTCGCTGTCGCGCGCGGCTTCGGCGCTCGGCGTCGCCGTCGCGTTGGGCGAAGTCGATCGCGAGCGCCTGACGGAAGAGGCGATCGGGCGCGATTGGTCGCTGTTTTCGTCGCGCGCCTCGACCTCGGCGGGCGTCGAACTCGCCGACCACGAAATCGTCGCACTCGGCACGGCGCCCGGCTGGAACGGACCGTTGCGGATCGGCCACGCCGTAATGGCTGACGGCGTCGACATCGAGCCGGTGCGCGCGGTGCTGGCCGATCTCGATCTCGCCGCGCCCGGCCAGTTGGCCGCCGCGCAGCGAAATCGCGTAGTGGCGATGCTCGCCAAGGCGGAGGCGGGGTCGACGGGCACGCTCAGGGGCTATCGGCACACCATGTTGAACGATTCCGACATTTCCTCCACGCGCCACGCGCGCGCCTTCGTCGCCGGCGCGTTGGCGGGCCTCGTCGGGCACGCCGAGATCTTCGTCTCGGGCGGCGCCGAGCACCAGGGTCCGGACGGCGGCGGCCCGGTCGCGATCATCGCGACCGAGGCGCCATCGACAGCAGAGGCCCCAACATGACCGACGCCCAAACGCTCGCCAAGGCCCCCGGGTCCACGCGCGGGCCGTCGCTGGAAACCATCGGGATGACCAAGACTTTTGGGCGCTTCACCGCGCTCGACAACGTCTCGGTCAACGTTCCCGCCGGCACGTTCCACGCGCTGCTGGGCGAGAACGGCGCGGGCAAGTCGACGCTCGTCAAATGCGTGATGGGATTTTATTCGCCCGACAAGGGGACCCTCAAGCTCAACGGCCAGGTCGAGGACGTCAAGAACCCGCGCGACGCTCAGGCGCTCGGCGTCGGCATGGTCTATCAGCATTTCACGCTGGTTCCCTCGCTGACAGCGGCCGAGAATCTCGTCGCCAGCCGCGCCGATGCGCCGGCGGTGATTCCCTGGCGCAAGGAGCGCGAGCGGCTGGAGGCGTTCCTCGCCAAAATGCCGTTCCGGGTGCCGCTCGACCGACCGGTGTCCTCGCTGGCGGCGGGCGAAAAGCAGAAGCTCGAGATCCTCAAGCTGCTTTATCTCGATCAGCGCTTTCTGATTCTGGATGAGCCGACGTCGGTGCTGACGCCCGGCGAGGCCGATGAAATCCTCGGCTTGCTCAAAGCGATGGCGCATCGCGGCGAGATCACCGCGCTGATGATCACGCACAAGTTCCGCGAGGTCGATGCGTTCTGTGACGACGTCAGCGTGCTCCGGCGCGGCGCCAAAGTCGGCGGGGGCAAGGTCGGCCAGCTGACGACGCGCGAAATGGCGGCGATGATGATCGGCGACGCGGTGGTGCGGCCCTCCGCGGCGCGCCTGGACAAGGGCAAGCTGGCCAAGGTTTTGGAAATCGCCGGGCTGTTCGTCGAGAACGACGAGGGCCGCGACGCCGTCGCCGGCTTCGATCGGACGGTGCGCGCCGGCGCGATCGTCGGCATCGCCGGCGTTTCCGGCAACGGCCAGAGCCAGCTGGTCGAGGCGCTGTCGGGCCAGCGGCCGATCAAGCTCGGCCAGGTGCTGGTCCATGATCAGGATTTCGAGCCCAAGCGCGACCACTTCGACAAGTTCAAGGTGTTCGGCCTGCCCGAGGAGCCGCTGAAGAACGCGACCGCGCCGACGATGTCGGTCGCCGAGAACATGGCCTTCCGGGCTTTCGACAAACCACCGATAGCGTCGCTCGGGTGGTGGCTCTCGCCGGGGCCCATGCGGACGCGCGCGCGCGAACTGATCGCCAAATACAATGTGAAGACGGTGTCGCCGGACGCGCCGATCCGCGATCTTTCCGGCGGCAACGTGCAGCGCGCGGTGCTCGCGCGTGAATTGTCAAACGACGTCGACGTGCTGATCGTCGCCAACCCCTGCTTCGGCCTCGATTTCGTTTCGGTCGCCGACATTCGCGCGCAGATCATGGAGCAGCGCAATCGCGGCGCGGCGGTGCTTCTGGTCTCCGAGGACCTCGACGAGATTCTCGAATTGTCGGACCGCGTCGCGGTGATCTCGGAGGGTAAGGTCGCCTATCTCACCGACGGCGCCGGCGCCGACCGCACCACGATCGGCCGCCACATGGCCGGACACTGATGTGAGCCGTCTTCCTTCCCCTTTGCGGGGGAAAGTGGCGCCATCGAAAAGACGGGCGTTCTTCCAACGCCCCCTATGGGGCCGGATGAGGGTCGGCGCCATGGGCGCTGGCTTCGAGCGATGGCGAGAGGTGAGCCCTGCCTGTCGTGCACGCAGGAAAGACTTTGATTCCCTTGACTCTCCGGGTTGAATCGCTATCCTTTGATTGTTGAAATTCCAGGAAGACCACCTTTCC
>JBAQGU010000389.1:0-1944 GCA_049287975.1 Roseiarcus sp. | reverse complement strand
ATTTTCCTCGCCGCGGCTCCGCCGCCGCTAGTAGAGCAGTGATCGCGACCGAGCCCGCCGACGACCTTCGCCAACGGTTGGATCGGGCCGAGAGAAGGCTGGGTCAGCCGCGCACCGTGTACCAGATGTTGTGGGTTCGAGGCTTCCGAGACCCTACCATTTCCGGGCGCGGATTCAATCTTTTCAAGCCGTTGCGGCGCCATTTCCGGGCGACTCCGTTTTGCCGTCAGGCCCTCTCTCGCCGCGATCCCCGCGAGCGAGGCGGCGAGCGTTCGGCCGGCGGTGGAACCGGCTCGCGCAGAATCGAGATTCCTTCCCCGTTTTGTGCGTTTTCAACGCTTTGCAAGGCGGAAAATTTCCCGTCCGCTCGCCTCGCCGATTTCCTGTTCCGCGCGATCGGCGCGGCTCCGACGGGAACGACGATGCCTCCCCCCATCTCGCGCCCCGACGGTCTTTCGCCTCGCCACATGCGGGCGAGCGCGCGCCGTCGCCCGGAGCTCGTCGCCGCGATCTCAACGCTGTCGTCGTTTCCCATGCGCCGTCTCCGCGACCCGCGAGGTGAACCGGAGGTCGATGCAAAGACCCTAGCACGAATTGGTTTTCTCAGAAATACATTTCCGCCGTCAGCGAGAACAAGCGAACTATGTTGAATTAAAAAATTACGGTGACGCGACCACCCTTGGCGCAAGCTCGGCAAAAGGTAAAGGCGGTCGCGTCACCGTAATTAACGTACTTTAACTGTAAAATTGGGACCGGAAAACGAAGGTGCTTCAAGCCGCGAGCGAAACCGACGGATGGACCCGCCACGATCGTCGGCGGACGGGGCGCGACGATGCTGGGCGACCTCGGCGAACTGCCGGACATCATCGAGGCGGCGCTGAACCATGTTTCGATTAGATCGACACTCGCCGCGACTTGCAATCGAAGCCGCTATCGGCCGCAGGTCGCCGTTGCGTTGCAGCGACTCGCGGACGAGCTTGAAGACATGGCGTCGTCAGACGCGATGACTGGATAGCGAAGGGTGCGCCCCTGGCTCGCCCATGCGCGGGGATTGCCTTGCCAATGTCCGCTTGTTCGACGAGACCGAGCAGGAAGGCGGCTTCCCGGGATATGCCTCTTATGCCAGCATGGGGCTTGGCGATATGGGAAAGTATGGTGGAGCTCAGGGGAAAGTGGTCCAAAAGCTTCACGGCTGTTGTTTATCAATGAGTTAGAGGCGACGTGACGACGTGATCTAATCATGTGTGCGATCTTTGTGTACCATCCAGTAAGCCTTTTGACCCCCTGCTTATCGGCGTGAGGCATTGCAGTTAGTCGGCCGCGACGCCGCCGAAATCGGATTACTGAGGTCCGGCCAACGTGCACTTGTGTGCATGTGACGGGGTCGCTAGGCGGGTGACGTCCAGGCCCCAAACCAACGCCAGGTTCCGGGCAGCCCTCTCAACCGTCAAGCCTGCGCGAATCGCTTCACGAGCTGGCACCGCAGGCAACGCCCCCCCGCCGCCAGCGCCGAGCGGGGCCACCGTCGGGCCGTGCGCGGCGAACGGGCCGAGCGCTGGCCAAATCGCCGAGATCAGCTTTCCGTGTGGGTTAGTGTTCTTGCTGCATTGTTTCGAGCGGTGCTAGGGTCGTTATCATGTCCGATCGTTCCAAACCGCTCGATGCGCTCCGAGGTGTGGCCATATCGATGGTCATCGCCCGCCATTATTTCGGCTTTGGATACGGTGTGCTCGGCGTCGATCTGTTCTTCGTCCTAAGCGGGTATCTGATCGGCGGCATCCTCATCGACAGTCGCGACGAGCCCTCCTATTTCTCGACCTTCTACGGGCGGCGCGTCTTTCGCATCATGCCGCTGTACCTGCTGCTGCTGGCCATCGTCCCGCCGGCCCATTGGGGTTACTACTTGGTCTTCGCTCAGGCGATCCCCTGGCTACAGTCGGGCTT
>JBAQGU010000388.1:0-7251 GCA_049287975.1 Roseiarcus sp. | reverse complement strand
GAGGAGTTCCAGCGCAGCGGCAGCACCGCGAAGGGCGTTCTGACGTTGCTCACGGAGGCTCTCGGACACAAGCCGCAGACGTCGGTCGTCATGGTCCAGGACGACGCGGGCGGCCAGTATCTGTCGTCCCACTACAAGCTCGCGCTCGAGGCCAACGGCGAGAAGACCGATCTCATCAAGTTCCCGCCTGACACCAAGGACTTCACGCCGCTGCTCACGCGCGTCAAGGCGGACAAGCCCGATGTCGTGCACATCTGGTACAACGGCGACATCGTGATGATCGCCTACCCGCAGGCGGTCCAGCTCAATGTCGCGCCGTCCTATTTCCTGTTCGGCGTCGATCCGGGCGTGTGGAAGGACCGAGGCCTCAAGTCGGCGGTCCCGATCACGTTGAGCTGCGTTCCCGTGTGCTGGGGCGCGCCGCCGTTCAAAGCCGCGAAGGATTATTTCGACCAGTACTTCGCGCTGGGCGCGCCGAAGGGCGTGCAGTCGTCGGTCTCACTGCTCTACTACGATTATGTCGGCATGTTCGTAAAAGCGATGCAGGCCGCGGGCACGGTCGAGGACACAGACAAGATCGCGGCCGAACTCGAAAAGATGAAATACCAGGGCGCCGTGTCGCAGGAACCTCTGTATTTCAACAACAGGCATCAGGTGACGTTCGCGACCGAAGTGTGCCTCGTCGAGCCGAACACCTCCGACAAATTCAAGTGCGCCGTCGAACAGCCGCCCGCCAATCCTCCCCCCGGCGATCCCGGCGGTTGACTGCGGCAGACCCTCACCCCAACCCTCTCCCGCAAGCGGGAGAGGGGGCAGAAAATCGGCGACGCGCGGGCCAGCGCCGCCGCCGGCGCGGCCAAGTCTGGATGCCCGCTTTCGCGGGCATGACATCGGCTCTCCCCCATTTTGACCGACTCAGATGATAGGTGAGGGGACTTGAAGAGGACAACGGCGGCCGAGGAACGACGTCATGGTGACTTTCGTCCAGGAGCTCGTGAACAGTCTTTCGATCGCCAGCGTGATCATCCTGATGGGGATCGGGGTGACGCTCATCTTTGGACTGACGGGCATCATCAATTTCGCCCACGGCGAGTTCCTCATGCTGGGCGCGATCGGCGTCTGGGTCCTGGTGGGGTACGGCTTTGGCTACATTCCGGCGCTTCTCATCGCCGTCGCTATCGTCGGCCTCATCGGCTTTCTGCTCGAGAGGGGTTTGTTCCAGTTCACGCTGCTTCGTCCGAACAATGGTTTCATGGCCTCGCTCGGCCTTTCCATCGTCATCCAGCACGTCGTGATCCGCATCTGGAACTCGTTCTCGAAAAGCATCCCCGAGCCGCTTCCGGGGGTCTGGCAAATCGGCGAGATCACATTCATCAAGATGCGGGTCGTGGTTGTGGCGGTGACCGCCCTGGTCGTGGCGGTCACCTTCTTCACAATCTCGCGCAGCCGCTACGGTCTCGCGCTTCGCGCGAGCCTCGCCGATCGCGAGACCGCGGCGCTCATGGGCATTCCGATCCGCCGCTATATCACGGTGATATTCACCTATGGCAGCGCGATCGCCGGACTGGGCGGCGCGCTCACGATAGCCCTGTTTCCGGTGACGCCCTTCATCGGCTCCGAGATGATCATGCTGGGTTTTGCCGTCGCGCTCATCGCGGGGCTGGGGAATGTGGCCGGGGTGGTCGGCGCCGGGCTCATCCTCGGCCTGGTCAACGGACTGAGCGGGGCGTACGGCACGCCGGAATGGACCAATGCCTATACCTTCGGGCTCATGATCGTGATCCTGATCTTCCGGCCGCAAGGTCTGTTCGGCGGCACCATGGGGCCAACGATTGAATAAGGACGCGCCCGTGGCTGAGATGGCTGTGATCGCCGAAGCGCGGCTGCCGGCCAGCCGGCAACCGAAGAACCGAGCGCTGCCGTCGCCGGCCGCGCTGATCGCCACAGCCATTCTCGTTGTCGGCGTGTTCGCGTTTCCTTGGTTCAATCCGGGCTACCGGGCGCTCTCCTTCGCCGTCACCACGGGCGTCACCGCGATCGTCCTCTACGGCATGGCGATCCCGTTCGGCCAGGCGGGCATCATGTCGCTCGGCTATGCGGGCCTCATGGGGTTTGGCGCTTATACGGCGGCGATCCTCTCCCGCGATTTCGGGATGAACATGTGGGTGGCGATGCCATTCTCGGTGCTGGTCGCTGCGCTTTGCGCAGGGTTGTTTGGCCTGCCTTCCCTCCGCATCAGCGGGCACCACTTCGCCATCACGACGTACGTCATGTGCGAGCTCTTACGCATCGCGCTCATCAATGGCGGCAAGTTCACCGGGGCGGCGACGGGGCTCGATCTACCGCCAATGGGGATGTTGTTCGGCTTCAAGCTGGACAAGCTGGCGAACGCCTATGAGCTGGTGGCGGCCTTCATGTTCCTGAGCATGCTCGCTGCTTATTGCGTCGCAAATTCCAGATACGGCCGCACCTTGCGTTCGATCCGCGAGAACGAGCAACTCGCGAGAGCCATCGGCGTCAACGCCAACCTGCACAAAGTCGGCGCCTTCATGCTGAGCGGCTTGTTCGCGGGCGTCGGGGGCGACCTGCAGGCGTACAATTTCCGGCATATCTCGCCGGATCTCTATGGCGGCGCGACGAGTCTCTATTTCGCGCTGATGGTGATGCTCGGCGGACCGCGGACCATCTTTGGTCCGCTGGCGGGGGCCATTATCGTGACTTTTCTGCCGGAGGTCATGCGGATCGATCCGGTCGATTCGCGCATTGCCTATGGGCTCGCGCTCATCGCGGTGGTGATGTTGCTGCCGGGCGGGGTGATCGCCGCGGCCGGACGCGCCTATCGGTGGGCGGCGCGGGCCTTGGGCGGCGCGCCAGCTGATTCGGGTTCGGCCGACGCCGGCGCGTCCTGGACCTGAGGAACGGCGGACAGTGGCGACGCTCGAGATCAGAGCCCTGCGCAAGACGTTCGGCGGCGTCGTCGCGCTCGCGGGCGTTGATCTGACGGTTCACTCGGAGGAAATCCTCGGCGTCATCGGCCCCAATGGGTCGGGCAAGACGACCCTGTTCAACACAGTCTGCGGCGTCTATCGGCCGAGTAGCGGGACCGTCCACTGGAATGGCGCCGACATCGCCGGCAAGCCCGCTTGGGCGATCGGACGGCTTGGCCTCGCACGCACCTTTCAGCAGGCGATGTCGTTTCCCACGCTTACTCTGCGTGAGAACGTTCAGATCGCCATAGAGCACGGATCGAGGCGCGCAGACCGCGCTGGACCGCAATGGTCGTCGCCGGAGGAGTTGCTTCGGTTTGTCGGCCTCGAGGCGTTCGCCAACGAGATCGCCAATACGATGCCATTCGGCAACCTGCGGCGTCTCGGCGTGGCGGTGGCGCTCGGCGGACGCCCGTCGCAACTCCTGCTCGACGAGCCGGCCGCCGGGCTCAATGAAGGAGAAAGCGTCCAGCTCATTCATCTGCTTCGTCGCGCCCATGAGCTCGGAGTTGGGATCTGCATCATCGACCATCATGTGGGCCTGATGGCTGAACTCTGCGCGCGGCTGGCCGTGCTGCATTTCGGCAACAAGATCGCCGACGGCCCGACGGAGGCCGTACTGAACGATCCGAAGGTGATCGAGGTTTATCTCGGGGAAGACCAATGAGCCTGCTCGAGGTCGAGGATATCTGGACCGCATATGGGCCGATTGTCGTCAACCGCGGTGTTTCGATCGCGGTCGACGAGGGCGAAATTGTCACGATCATCGGATCGAACGGCGCGGGCAAGTCGACCCTCCTGAAGACCATCGCGGGTCTGAAGCGCCCAAAGAGCGGGACGATTCGCTTCTCGGACAAGGACATGACGGGAACCTATGCCGACGGCATCGCGCGCTGCGGCGTGGTTCTCGTGCCGGAAGGGCGCCGCATCTTTCCCGATCTCACGGTTCGCGACAATTTGCGGCTCGGCGGATACTCTCGCACCGACTCGGAAGGCGTCGAAAAAGACATTGCGGTGATGGAGTCGTTCTTTCCCATTCTTGCTGAACGAAGAAGCGCAAAAGGTTCGGCTTTGAGTGGCGGACAGCAGCAGATGTTGGCGATCGCGCGCGGCCTCATGGCGAAGCCGAAGATCCTCATTCTCGACGAGCCCTCGCTCGGCCTTGCGCCGATCATTGTCCACGAAGTGCGGTCCATCATCCTCTCGGTGCGCGACAAGTTTGGCGCGGCGGTGCTGCTGGTGGAGCAGAACGCGAGCTTGGCGCTCGCGGTCGCCGATCGCGGCTACATCATGCAGAACGGCCGGATCGTCGCCGAGGGCGCGATAGAAGAGCTGCGCAGCCTCGACCTCGTGCGCGAGACCTATCTCGGAAATCGTGGGCGCCCCCGATCGCCTGAGATTGCAAGGCCGGCTTCATGACCGCGGCGCAACGGCTCAATACGGCGGCGGCTTCTTCGCCCGCTGCGCCTTGGCGGCCTCGACCCACCAGGAAAGATCGTCGGCAAAGCTGACGAAAGCGTCTTCGAGATGCTTTCCATTTTCGCCGATCGGTTCTCCCTTGTCTGACAGGGTTCTCGAAATCGGGCCGACCGATAGCGAGCTCGACACGACGATCATGCCCATTTCAGACAATATTCCGTGCCAGGCGGTAGCGGCGTGCGCGCCGGCCAAACGGCCGCCCGAGTAGCTGGCGATTGCGGCTGGGCGCCAGAACCACTCTTCGAGAAAATGATCCGTCAGGTTCTTCAAACCAGGTTGGACGCCCCAATTATATTCGCCGGCAATGAAAACGAAACCGTCGGCGCTTCGAATCTGCGTCGCCAGGTTTTCCAATATCGCGGGCGCCGAACCTTTCGGGTATTCCTTGTACATTCTATCCAGCATCGGCAAACCGACCGCTTTGGCATCGATCAAATCAGCGTTGTCTCCGCGAGCGCGAAAACCCTCCAGCACGTAGTTCGCAAGCCGAATGCCCATTCGGTCAGATCGATAGGAGCCGTAGAATACGAGTATCCGGTTGGCCATTTCGCTCTTCCCCCCTTGAGTTGATACGGCAATGGAGCTCAGCGACAGGTTTGAAGGCGCCGCGCGACAACAACCCTCACAGCACGCCGAATGTGTCGAACGCCTCGCGTGCGCTCATGCCCGTACGGATGGCGATCGCCACCCTGTTCTCCGTCGCGGCCTTTTCGAGCGCGGCGGCGACGACTCCCTGCTCGACGCTGGCGGGGATGATCAACACCCCTTCGCGGTCGCCAAAGACGAGGTCGCCCGGCGCGATCCGTATCCCCTCGATCTCGATCGCGCAGCGGAAGTCGATGACCTTGCCGCGCGGACCTTGGTCCTGCGCATAAACGCCGCGGCAGAAAGTAGGAAAATTCAGCGCCTCGATGCCCGCTGCGTCACGAACGAAGCCATTCAAGACGGCGCCCGCGGCTCTGAGGCGCGTTGCACGAGTCGACATCAACTCACCCCAAAGCGCATATCGAAACGAGCCGCCTGTCGCGACGTAGACCTCGTGCGGCTTCAGATCGTCCAACGCCTCCAACATCAGCCCGAAGGGCCGCCCGCCGAGCGGCCCGCGCGCCGTGCTGGATGCCTCGTCGAACACGTCTGCCTCCAGCACCGGCATGGCGCGGCCGACGATCTTCATGTCGGCTCGCAAGGGGGCGACCGCCTGCGGCAGGAACTGCCGCCGATGGCCCATCTTGTCGAGGACGTCGCCGACCACCGCGGTAAAGAGCTTCTCGCGCAAGCTCGTGAACAATGCCTCGTCGTCCATATTGGCCACTGGCGATTCTCCTGGAAATCGGGCGCGTCACGGTCGATGCCGGCCGGGGCGGTCGAAGTCGCCAAATATAGCCGCGATCGACGTAAATGTCGCCGCCGATTACGCAACACGGATGCCGTGCTCAGCCCCATTCCAGCCGCTCCCTGCGAACTCCGATTCAAACCGGCCACCCCTACCGATCTGATGTCGGCCACGGCGCCGATTTGATCTCGGCTCGGCGCCAGCTCCTCGCAAATCAGCAAACGAGGGAGTTCTCACCCGTCGATGGTCGACGTGCAGATGGGGAATGCCGGCGCTTGCGGCTTCACCACGGCAGGGTCAGCGCGCGGGACGTAGAATCGTGTTTGTCGTCATCAACGGCTTGAAGATTCGTACTGTCGAAGATCCGTTTTAACAAACAATATATCAGCGCGATCAGCGCGCGTTCCCGTTGATCTTCGCGCCATCTAAACCTATGCGGATTACGGTGACAGGCCCGAATTTATCTTTTTCGGTCCATCCCCGACATGCTCGCCGTGGATCTCACAATTCGGTGTTGGCCAGCGTAGCGCCGTACTCCACTGTATTCGGGTGTGTCACCATATTCCTTCTCGCGATCGGGCGGAGGCAGCGAATCCATGGAAAGCGCGTGCATTCGAGACTCGAGCGGAGGCCCCTCTGTTCGCGTGGGTGGTAACCTCTTCTCAATGGCGGCCGGCCGCGGCGGGAGGGTCAGAGAATCAAGGTCAAACAAGATTTCGTCTATTATCCTTTCGTGTATTTCCTTGTCGGCTCCTAGCGCGCTCCGCATGGCCTCATCAAACAAATCCATCATGATTGGAAACCAAGGTTGCGGATTGATGCACGTATGTTTGGCCTGGAGGTCAACGTTGGTGAAGCTTTCGACGACCACACCGTCACCGTTTACCAGTTGGATCATTATACCCCCTTCCTCTTGCCAGCGTCCCTCCTTCAATCCAATTCGTACTGTATTTTCATGGAATGAGACCTGGAACACGTTTGCCCGCAAGGACGGCTTCCAATCTATACTGCCAACGCGAGTCAAGTTCACCAGACTATGTACCAACTTCCTTTGCTTGGCGCAGTCCATCGTCACCCTCCAATCAGGCACATTGATTTTCGCGAGTACGCCATCGCTCGCCAGCCCGCCAGGAACGATTGCTTTGGCGCTTCCGGCGAGGAGGCGCTTCGTTGCCGCCGAAGTCCGGCGCGACCGGTTTCTTCCGCCACTGCCGCGACCAGGGCGCATCGACGTCGGGCGGATGCGAACTGTTTACCAAATTCCCGTCGAGGTCGAAAGCCAGGGCCGCTTCCCGAAGCCGCCAAGCAGTCTCCTCGAGTTCGAGATGCGACACTCCGGCAAAGTCTGGCCGCCCTGACTTCTCGATACCCGATGGCGTGAGGCGCCGCATGCCAATTGCTGAATCTGATTCACGCCCGTTTGGCTAGCTCTTTCTTCGTCTCTGTTGGTCC
>JBAQGU010000387.1:0-11636 GCA_049287975.1 Roseiarcus sp. | reverse complement strand
GCCTACCGCCAGTACCGCCCGCGCCGACGACAGAAAGTTTCCGAAACATTCTCCCGCTCCAAAACAGGCCTCGGAGCGCCCGACAACGACTCGGGGGCCGTCGCAGTCGAAGACGCCCCGATTCGCCGCCGGTCCACGCGATGGGCGCGAAACTTCGGCGGACGGCGCGAAATCCCAACTGAGGAAGAAGGGCCGAAGCTCTCCTTCCTGTTCGCGCCCCGATCTCAATTGTACAGAACCGCAGCGATCTTCGGATCGTTCATGTTCGTCTTATCGTACCAATAGAAGCCCGTGTCGATGACCTTGGGCAGTTTTTCCCCCGCGAGCGCCTTGACCGCCGAATCGACGGTGCACTTGCCGATGCCGACCGGGTTCTGCGTTATGGCGCCCAACATCAGGCCCGAGTTGATATCCTCCTTCTGCTCCTTGCCCGAGTCGAAGCCGATCAGGACGAGCTTCTTGCCCGATTCCTTGACTCCGATCGCCGCGCCTTCGGCCGAGCCTTCGTTGGCGCCGAAGATGCCCTTCAGGTTTGGGTTCGCCTGAATCATCGCCTTGGCGATTTCGGCCGACTTCAAGTGGTCGCCGCCGCCGTACTGGACGCTGACGATCTTGATGTTGGGATATTTCTCCTTGATTTCATTGACGAAGCCGTCGCGTCGGTCGATCCCGGTGCGGCTTGTCTGGTCATGCACGATGACCGCGACTTCGCCGGCGTCGCCGATCGCCGCCGCCATCTTGTCGGCGGCGGTCGCGGCGGCGGCCACACTATCCGTCCTGCAAGTCGTCACCGGGATGTCGCTGTCGACGCCCGAGTCGAAGGCGATGACCGGGATTTTTTCGGCCTGCGCCTTCTTCAACAGCGGAATCGCGGCCTTGCTGTCGAGCGCGGCGAAGCCGATCGCCTGCGGCTTCTTGGCGAGGTCGGCCGACAGCATGTCGATCTGCTTGTCGACCATCGCCTCGGTTTCCGGGCCCTCGAAAGTGATCTTGACCTTGTCCGCTTTGGCGGCCTCCTCCGCGCCGGCCTTCACGGCCTGCCAGAACTGATGCTGGAAGCCCTTGCAGATCAGCGGGATGTAAGGTTCGTCGGCGAGCGCGCGCGCCGACAGCCCGACCGCCATCAGGGCGCCGAAGGCGACGCCGATATGCCATTTGTTCACCATTGCATTTCCTCCACGCTAGGGCCTTCACCTCTGACCCATGAGCTCTCCGCCAATTCTCCGCCGGCGGCTCGCGGTCGAACTTTCGATCCCTCTTCACGCACGCTTACGGCGCAAAATGTCGGTGTAGACGGCGAGGACGATGATGACCCCGGTGACGACGAACTGCCATTCCTGCGCGACCGAAAGTATGCGCAGCCCGTTGGTCAGAACGCTCATGATGAATGCGCCGATGATGGTGCCGAGGATCGTTCCCGTTCCTCCGCTCAGCGAAGTGCCGCCGATGACGACCGCGGCGATCGCATCGAGCTCATAGCCCTGGCCGAGCGCCGGCTGCGCGGAATTGATGCGCGAAGCGAGCAGCAAGCCGGCGATGCCGCAGATGGCGCCGGCCATGCTGTAGATCGCGATCTTCCAAGCGTCGACGTTGACGCCCGAAAGCCTGACGGCTTCCTCGTTGCTGCCGATGGCGTAGGTGTAGCGGCCGAGCGCCGTCCTTTTGAGAACAATCGCAGCGACGATGGCCAACACCAATAGGATCAGCCCGGCATTGGGGATCGGCAGCCACGGCAGCACATAGCCGATCAGCGAATCCTGGGAGATCCGGTAAAAGTTCTCGGTGTCGGTGAAATAGATCGGTTGGTCTGTCGAGACGATGAGGGAAAGCCCTTTCCAGGCCTGCATCATGCCGAGCGTGGCGATGAACGGCGGGATCTTCAGTTTCGCGATCAAGGTCCCGGAGATCGAACCGGCGAGGGCGCCGGTCGCGAGCGCGGCGAGGACCCCAGTCCACATCGGCAGGCCCCAATAGGTCAGGAACACGCCGGCCATTACCGCGGTGAAGGTCATCAGCGTGCCGACCGAAAGATCGATGCCGGCGGTGATGATGATGAAGGTGCTGGCGATGGCCAGCACGCCGTTGACCGCCGTCGCCTGCAGAATATTGATCATATTGTCGGTTTGCATGAACGCCGGCGAGGCGAAGCTGAAGTAGACGAGCAGCAGGACGAGGCTCGCGAAGGCGAGCAGCTTCTGCCTCGCTTCCGAGCCGAAAAGACCGCTCGGCTTGATCCCGGCCCGCCGCGCGGGCGCCGCCGTCGCGGCGGGATCGCTCTGTGCAGCCGTGCCTTGATTGTCCATCACTCTCGAGCCGCCATAGATTCGCGTTGCGTCGCCAATTGCATGATGCGTTCCTGGCTCGCCTCCTCGGCCGTGAGCTCCCCGGTGATGCGGCCCTCGCACATGACGACGATCCGGTCGCTCATGCGCAGGATTTCCGGCAGCTCCGAAGAGATCATCACGATCGCCTTGCCCTGGTCGGCGAGCCTGCGCAAGAGCCTATAGATCTCGGCCTTCGCGCCGACGTCGATGCCCCGCGTCGGCTCGTCGAAAAACAGGATGTCACAGTCGCGCGCCAGCCACTTGGCGACGACGATCTTCTGCTGGTTGCCACCCGACAAGAGCCGCACTTCCTGCGTCGCCGAAGGCGTGCGGATGTCCAGGAGCCTGATGAATTTCTCCACCGCCCGCGAGATCTCGCCGTTGCGCAGAAAGAACCGGAACGACAGATACTTGGCCAGGGTGGCCATCACGACGTTGGACGAGACGTCCATGCCGGCCGCGAGGCCGAAGCGCTTGCGGTCCTCGGAGAGATAGCCGATGCCGGCGGCGACCGCCTGAGCGGGCGTCTTGATCGACACTCTTCTGCCGAGCACGGCGACTTCACCCGACGTCGCGCGGTCGGCCCCGAACACGGCGCGCGCCACTTCCGTCCGACCCGCGCCCATCAGCCCGGCAAATCCGAGGATTTCGCCGCGCCGCAAAGAAAAGGCGACATTCCGCACCAGCGGTCCGCAATCGAGGTTGCTCACCTCGAGCGCGATTTCGTTGCGCGGCGGATGCGACGCGCGGTTCGGCGCATCGCTGAGCTTTCTCCCCACCATCATGGAAATGATCGTATCGATGCCAGTGGTCGCGGTCGGCACGGTTCCCACATATTCGCCGTCGCGTAGGACGGTGACACGGTCGGAAATCTGTTTCAGTTCGTCGAGCTTGTGCGAAATGTAAATGATCCCGACGCCGCGCGCCTTCAATTCGCGGATCATCTTGAATAATTCGCCGACCTCCTCATTATTGAGAGCGGCCGTGGGCTCGTCCATGATCAAAACGCGCGAGTTGAACGACAGAGCCTTGGCGATCTCCACCATCTGCTGCTTGGCGACCGTCAAGGCCCCGACCGTCGCGCGCGGGTCGAGCTTCAGGTTCATGTGGTCGAGGAGTTCCGCCGCCCGACGATTCAGCTTGTCCTCGTCGAGAAAGACGCCGAGGCGCCCGCGCGGCTCCCGGCCGACGAAAATGTTCTGCGCGACGGTCAGATGATTCATCAGGTGCAGTTCCTGATGGATGATGCCGATCCCGACAGCTTGCGCGTCGCGCGGCCCCGCAAAATCCACGGGCCGACCGTCGTAAAGGATTTCGCCGGAATCCTTGGTGTAAACGCCGGCCAGAATTTTCATCAGCGTCGACTTGCCGGCGCCGTTTTCGCCCATCAGCGCATGAACCTCGCCCGCCATAAGCTCGAACTGCACGTCATGGAGCGCCCGCACGCCGGGAAAGCTCTTGCAGAGATTTTTGACGGAAATCAGCGCAGTCATTTGTGCAAGCGATTTCTGGTCGTCGCCGCTTTCGAGCTGCATCGGAACGAGGGACGAACCCGCAGCGCGGCGCCCACGAAGTCTGCCGGAGAGCGAATCCCATTCTGCAGCGATAGGTGCGCCATGACCGTTCCCGCCCTCGATCGCAAACATGTCGTCTTTGCGCCCGACATGTCATCCGTTCTTGGGGCTCGTCAACCGAAAACCCGGTCGCTGAGGCCGTCCGTCGCTAACATGTCAGTGGGGTTCGTGGCAACTGGAATTGCGCTTTTTCCGGGCGGCGCGCCATGTTGTCCTGCTCGCGAACACGAATCGCTTCCGCGAGCACGACAAGTGTGGTTCGAGCGCCTTCCCCGTGCCCTTCGCGCCGCTATCCCAGATCGACCCTCGGAGCCGAGCCATGAGCGAATCCGCCGACGCCCTCGTCATCGGCGCTGGGCTCGCCGGGCTCGTCGCGGCGAATGAACTCGCCGACGCCGGCAGGAAAGTGCTCCTGCTCGACCAGGAGCCGGAGGCCTCGCTCGGCGGCCAGGCGTTCTGGTCGCTCGGCGGCATCTTTCTGGTCGATTCGCCCGAACAGCGCCGGATGGGCATTCGCGATAGCCACGAACTCGCGCTGACCGATTGGATGGGGACAGCCGGCTTCGACCGCGTGGAGGACCTTTGGCCGCGCCGGTGGGCGGAGGCTTACGTCGCTTTCGCCGCCGGCGAGAAGCGATCCTGGTTGCGCGAGCGAGGCATCAGGTTCTTTCCCGTGGTCGGCTGGGCGGAGCGCGGCGGCTACAACGCGATCGGACACGGCAATTCCGTGCCGCGCTTTCACGTCGCATGGGGGACCGGCACGGGCGTTGTCGCGCCGTTTGCGCAGCGCGCCAGGGCGGCGGCGGAGCGGGGCGGAATCGTCTTCAAGTTCCGCCACCGCGTGACCGGACTTGTCAAGCATGGCGGCAAGGTAGTCGGGGCGCGCGGCGAAATCCTGGAGCCGAGTCCAGCGGAGCGCGGCCAAAAGAGCTCACGGACGCGGGTCGGGGATTTCGAATTCACGGCGCAGGCGGTGATCGTCGCCTCTGGCGGTATCGGCGGCAATCACGATCTGGTGCGCGAGAACTGGCCCGCGACGCTGGGCGCGCCGCCCGAGCGCATGATCACCGGAGTTCCCGATCACGTCGACGGCCTGATGCTCGGGATCGCCGAGGAAGCCGGCGCGCGTCTCATCAACCGCGACCGGATGTGGCACTACGTCGAGGGCGTAGCGAACTGGAACCCGATCTGGTCGAACCACGCGATCCGCATCCTGCCGGGGCCATCGCCGTTGTGGCTCGACGCGCGCGGCAGGCGCCTGCCGGTTCCGCTCTATCCCGGCTTCGACACGCTGGGAACGCTGAAATATCTGCGCAGGAGCGGCTACGACCATAGCTGGTTCATCCTGACCAAAAAGATCATCGCGAAGGAATTTGCGCTTTCCGGCTCGGAGCAAAATCCAGACCTGACCAGTCGGAGCTGGCTCCAGGTGATCCAGCGGGCTCGCGCCGGGATACCCCCTCCCGTGAAGGCGTTCATGGAGAAGGGCGAGGATTTCATCGTCGAGAGCAACTTGAAGACGCTCGTCGCGCGCATGAACGCCCTCGTCGGCGGCGAGCCCCTGCTCGACTTCGCGGAGGTGGAGCGGGAGGTGCGCGCACGAGATGGCCAGCTCGACAACGCCTTTTGCAAGGACATGCAGA
Organism: Roseiarcus sp.; assembly: GCA_049287975.1. Taxonomy (GTDB): domain Bacteria; phylum Pseudomonadota; class Alphaproteobacteria; order Rhizobiales; family Beijerinckiaceae; genus Roseiarcus. The sequence continues at coordinate 6,095 of JBAQGU010000387.1, read as the reverse complement.
TCAATGCGATACGCGCCGCCCGAGCGTATTTCGGCGATCGCGTGATCCGGACCGCCAAGCCGCACAAGCTGCTCGATCCAGCAGCTGGTCCGCTGATCGCGGTGCGCCTCAACGTGCTCACCCGCAAGACGCTCGGCGGGCTGGAGACCGACCTCGACAGCCGCGTGCTCGCGCACGGCGGCGAACCCGTGCCGGGGCTATACGCCGCGGGCGAGGCGGCCGGATTTGGCGGCGGCGGCGTGCACGGCTATCGCGCGCTCGAGGGCACATTCCTCGGGGGCTGCATTTTCTCGGGGCGCGCGGCCGGACGGGCGGCGGCGAAGGCGATCCTCTAGCGCCGCTCGATGTCGGAGCGCCGAAGCCGTCATTGCGAGCGCAGCGAAGCAATCCAGCCGTCGTGTAGGGCGCGGAGGCTCGCTCGATCGGGCGCTCAGGCTCCGCACGGGCGCCGCCAATTTCCGGCAGGCGTGCTGCAAGCGGCGCCGCTGGATCTTCGCTTCGCTCGCAATGACGGGTTGGGAACTAACGAAGGGACGCATCTTCTCCCACAGATTTCGCGCGCGGCGTCGGTTTTCGCGGCGTTCAGAATGCGGCCTCGTCCGGCGCGACGCGGTGCTGGCGGGTGCGGGCCGGCCTCGCGAGGACTGGTTGAAACGGAACGGCGGGCTCGCCATTTGAGGCTGCAGCATGGACGCGCCGGAGGCGGCGTGGTAGGAGCCTGCGCTTTCCGTAAAACTTCGGCCGGCGTCCGGAGCGGCGCCCGCAAGGATATAGTATATGCAGTCCGTATTGATCGTCATTCACCTTCTGGTGGTGATCGCGCTCGTCGCGGTCGTTCTCTTGCAGCGCTCGGAAGGGGGCGCGCTCGGCGCTGGCGGCGGCGGCGGTTTCATGACCGGACGCGGACAAGCGAATGCGCTGTCGCGCGCCACCGCGATTCTCGGCGGGCTGTTCTTCGCTTCGGCGCTGTTGATGTCGATCCTCGCGGGCTGGAACCGCGCGCCGCGCTCGATCCTCGACACCAACGCGCCGTCGAACAAGGCCTCGACCGATTCGACCAAGCCAGCGGGGTCGGGCAACTTGCTCGATCAACTCAAATCGATGGGCGAGAAACCGGCCGAGTCGCCCGCCCCGGCCCCCGCCGCTCCAGCCCCCGCCGCGCCGGCGCCCGCGCCGAAGTAGGACGGCGCCCCTCGGCCAAGGGAAGGAGGAGATCGATGTCGGGGCCGTTGTCGATCGCGGTCTACTTTACGATCTGGTGGGTCGTGTTGTTCGCGATTCTGCCGATCGGCGTCCGCTCCATGACGGAGGCGGGCGCAACCGATGCGCCGCCCGGGTCGGATCCCGGGGCGCCCGCGGTGTTGAATCTCGGCCGCAAGGCGCTCTGGACGACGCTGGTTTCGGCGGTCGTGTTCGTTGCGCTGGACGCCTACGTCTACGCCCAGGGCTGGTAGGATTGCCCTCGTTCCGTAGCGCGCGCCGGGTCGGACACAGTTCGGCGGAAATGTTCGATCTCGTCGCCGACATCGAACGCTACCCGGAATTCGTGCCGCTCTGCCAATCGCTGCAAGTGCGTCGCCGCTCGACCGACGCCGCGGGCGTCGAGGTTCTGACCGCGGACATGAAGGTCGGTTATCTCGCGATCCGCGAGAGCTTCACGACCCGCGTCACGCTCGATCGCACAAACTTGAAAATCCTGGTCGAATATATCGACGGGCCGTTCAGCTGGCTCGAAAACGTCTGGACATTCACCGCCGAGGGGGAAGCAAAAACCTCGCGCGTCGAATTTTTCATCGATTATGAGTTCCGCAGCCGCACGCTGGGCGCATTGATGGGCTCGATGTTCGACGTGGCCTTCCGCAGATTCGCCGTTGCGTTCGAGCGGCGAGCGGACAAGGTCTATGGGACAGCGGTGGGATAAGGGGTGGTCGTCATTGCGAGCGCAGCGATCCAGCCGTCGTGCAGGGCGTGGAGGTTGGCTCGATTTGGCGGTTTCCACAACGGCGACCCCCAAATCCAGCCGGTTGCAAGCCGCGCCGTTGGATCGCTTCGCTAAAGTCGCAATGACAAAGCGGCCCGCTCCAGCAATTCCAGCGCCTGCTCGACCGATGCCGTCCGTATTGCGGACCGGCCGAGATCGCCGAACCGGCGCTCGATCGCCACGATCGCCGCGCCTGGCCCCGCGCATGCGAAGTGCACGAGGCCGACTGGCTTCGCGGCGGTTCCGCCATCCGGCCCGGCGACGCCGGTGACGCTGACCGCGACTTGCGCATGCGAGTGGGCGAGGGCGCCCTCAGCCATCGCGCGCGCCGTCGGCCCGCTGACGGCGCCGTGCGCTTCGAGCGTGGCCGCCGGGACGCCCAGCAGCTCGCGCTTGGCGTCGTTCGAATAGGTGACGAAGCCGCGCTCGAGGACGGCGGACGAGCCCGGGATTTCCGTCAGCAGGCCCGCCACCAGGCCGCCGGTGCAGGATTCCGCGGTTGCGATCTTCAGCCCGAGCGATGCGTAGCGCGCGATCAGCGCGGCGGCTCGGGCGGTGAGGGCGGGAGTGAACATGGGGCCTACTTTCCTCGATTTCATGCTCTAGCGGACCGCCAAGCAGGGCGCATCGGGAGAGATGCCGATTCCCCTCCCGGTCTTACGGGGAGGGGAGAAGTGGGTACCCCCCTGCCTTCCCCCGGCCGCTCTTTTCCGCTACGCACCCGGCGTAGCTCATCCCCGGCAGAAAACGAACCGCCATGCATCGATACCGCACGCACACTTGCGGCGCGCTCAGCCTCGCCGAGGTCGGGCAGGCCGTGCGCCTTTCCGGCTGGTGCCACCGCATCCGCGACCATGGCGGCGTGCTGTTCATCGACCTGCGCGATCACTACGGCCTGACGCAATGCGTGGTCGATCCCGACTCGCCGGCCTTCAGGGATGCCGAGAAGCTGCGCTCCGAATTCGTCGTGCGCGTCGACGGCCTCGTGCGGACGCGGCCGCCCGGCACGGAGAACCCCGAGATGCCGACCGGGCTGATCGAGGTTTACGTCCAGGAGATCGAAGTGCTCGGCCCGGCGGGCGATCTGCCGCTGCCGGTTTTCGGCGACCAGCCCTATCCCGAGGACACGCGGCTCCGCTACCGCTTTCTCGACTTGCGCCGCGAGAAGCTGCATCGCAACATCATGCTGCGCGGGCAAGTCATTGATTCGCTACGATCGCGCATGAAGCGGCAGGGGTTCTTCGAGTTCCAGACCCCGATCCTGACCGCCTCCAGCCCGGAAGGCGCGCGTGACTTTCTCGTGCCTTCGCGCATTCATCCCGGCAAGTTCTACGCGTTGCCGCAGGCCCCGCAACAGTACAAGCAGCTCCTGATGATGGCTGGCTTCGACCGCTATTTCCAGATCGCGCCCTGCTTCCGCGACGAGGATCCGCGCGCCGACCGTCTGCCCGGCGAGTTCTATCAGCTCGACATCGAGATGAGCTTCGTCGAGCAGGACGACGTATTTGCGGCGATGGAGCCCGTCATCCGCGGCGTGTTCGAGGAGTTCGCAAACGACAAGCCGGTGACGCCGTCGCCCTGGCCGCGCATTCCCTACGCCGAGGCGATGCGTAAATACGGCTCCGACAAGCCCGACCTGCGCAACCCGATCGTCATGCAGAACGCCTCCGAGCATTTTCGCGGCTCCGGCTTCAAGGTGTTCGCGCGACTGCTCAAGCAGCCTAAGAACGAAGTCTGGGCCATTCCTGCGCGCGGCGGCGGCCAGCGCACCTTCGCCGACCGCATGAACGCCTGGGCGCAAAGCGAGGGGCAGCCGGGGCTGGGTTACATCTTGTTCTTCGATCGCGCGCACGATGAGACCAGCCTCGCCGCGGACAAGAACGCCCGTGGGGTCGGCGGCCGCGGTCCGCTCGCGAACAACATCGGCCCCGAGCGCGTCGAGGCTTTGCAAACACAGCTCGGTCTGAAGGCGGGCGACGCCGCCTTCTTCGTCGCCGGAGATCCGGAAAAATTCGTGAAATTCGCCGGACTGGCGCGCACCAAGATCGCGCAGGATCTCAAACTGGTCGGGGAGAACCGCTTCGAATTCGCCTGGGTCGTCGACTTTCCCATGTTCGAGTGGGACGAGGAGGAGAAGAAGATCGAATTCTCGCACAATCCGTTCTCGATGCCGCAGGGCGGCCAAAAGTCTCTGACCGAGATGAACCCGCTCGAGATCAAGGCCTACCAGTACGATATCGCCTGCAACGGCTATGAGCTCGCCTCCGGCGGCATCCGCAACCACAGGCCGGAGGCGATGGTGAAGGCGTTCGAGATCGCGGGCTATGGGGAGGAGACGGTCGTCGAGCGGTTCGGCGGCATGTACCGCGCCTTCCAGTACGGCGCGCCTCCGCACGGCGGAATGGCTGCCGGCGTGGACCGCATCGTCATGCTGCTCGCCGGCGAGCAGAACCTGCGCGAAGTCGCGCTGTTCCCGATGAACCAGCGCGCCGAGGACCTCCTGATGGGCGCGCCGTCCCCGGCGACGCCGAAGCAGCTGCGGGAGTTGCACATCCGGCTCAATCTGCCGGAGAAGTAGCGGCGTGGCAGTCGCCTCGAGGGCTTCAACACATGTCATTCCTGCGAAAGCGGGAATCCAGTCGTGAAGACAGCACGAACTGGCGGCGTGAGCCGGGAACCGCGAAAATCCGGGAACGCGCGAAGGCCAGATAGTGTCGAGGTTACTCTCGGTGCTGGCGTTCGCGAATCGCGTTCGCGCGCATGACACGTGAGAGTAATGCAAGCCCGTCACCATGCTCCCGGGTTTGCAGTGATTCGTGTTGGGCGTCGCCTTGGATGGAACTCGATCGGCGGGTCCGCCGTTATCTCGCCAGACGAAGGGCGAAATCATGCGAACGACATCACGGGTTTTGGCGCGCAAGCTGATCAGTCACGCGGCGATCGGGGTGGTGATGGGAGGCGCGCTGGCGCTGTGGCTGCTGATGCGCGAACTCGACCTCAACCGCATGATCCTGGACGGCGCGGCGCCGGAGGCCGCGGAGTTGGCGGTTGTAGCCTCGCTCACTTCGCTTTTTGCCATAGCCGCAGGGATCAGCGGATTCGTTTTCATGCTTTTCGACAATGAGCCCTGAAGGGTCTTGTTTCGAAGAGTTTCATCCTTTTCAATGCCGAAACCGGTTTGCTCGAGAAGCGACTTGAAAGAGCCGCGCTCGACGGCGAAGGGTGGCGGTCGGCGTCGACAAATTGGTCGCGCCGGCCAAGGGGGCGCGCGGAATGGCTTCACAGCCCCTGCGCGCCCTCTTATTTCGACCCGGTTTCTGCGCGAACAGCTGGGGCTGACGACTATGATTCCTACTGACGCCGCGTGCCGACGCTGATCCCCTTCGGTCCGAAGTCGACGTGACCGGGGTCACTATTGGTCGTCGTCGCTGGCAACGCCGGCCAGCTTGTCGGCGAAGGCCGCGACGGTTTTCGCATAGACCGTCGCTTTGTTCCATTCGAGAAGAGCGGCAAAGTTCGGCTGGCCCTCGTCCCACCTGGCGCCACGTTGCCAGCCGTTTGCGTGGAGGAAATTTGCCGTCGAAGCGAGCGCGTCCTCTGGGCTGTTGATCAGGTCGCCGCCATTGCGGTTGCCGTCGACGTCGACCGCGTATTTCAGATAAGACGAGGGCAGGAACTGCGTCTGGCCGATTTCACCGGCCCAGGCGCCGCGCATCCCCGCGGGTGTCAGATCGCCGCGCTGAACTATCTTCAATGCATCCAACAACTCCGTGTGAAAGCGTTCCGCCCTCCGGCAATCGTAGGCCAGCGTGGCGAGCGCGCTGAAGGTCGAATAATTACCCGTGGCGGAGCCGAACCCCGTCTCGAGGCCCCAGATCGAGACCAGCACCGGCCCCGGGACCCCGTAGCGCTGTTCGATCCTCTGAAGCGCGCTCGCGTACCGCAACAGCAGTCTTTTACCTTTCTTGATCCCGAACGCGGTGATGTGTTTCGCAGCGAAGCGGTCGAAACTCTGTCGGAATGCCCTTTGACCGCGATCGTGCGAGATCACGTTATCGTCGTAGGAAAGGCCCCCCAGCGCCGATTCGATGACCGAACGAGAAATGCCCTGCTG
>JBAQGU010000386.1:0-7650 GCA_049287975.1 Roseiarcus sp. | reverse complement strand
CCTGAACCGGGTCCTTGTTGCCCTTCTCGTCGACGAAATCGAGATCGGTCAGATCGTAGATCGGAGTCAGGTTCGGAACGTAGCTGGTCGGCGACGCGTAGGTGTAGGAAATTGAGACGACTTGGCTTTCGTCGCCGCTGGCGAACAAGTAGGTTCCTTGCGGCGAGAGTCCGTACGCGCCTGCCGTCGAGGGTGCGAATGACCCGATATAGGTCAGCGGCGCGCCCGTGAATGCATAGGTCACGCCCCCGTCGGCGGCGAATTCGGCTGGTGTGCAGACTGTGATCGAGGGCGGCGGCGTGACCCCGGAGCTCGCCTGCGCCGGGGTAGGCACCGCGAATTGAACGGTGCGAACGACATTGCCGGCGGGGATCCCAGCGTCGCCATAGGGAATGAATTTGAGCTGGCCGCCGCTCCAGACCGCGGCGCAATTGAGGATCTGCAGCCAGCGCGACAGAATGCTCGATCCCTGTTCCTGATCCACCAGAGCCGGGCTGAATGCAATGCCGAGCGCGGCGCAATAGCTCTGCAGCGAGGGGTCGCCGCCCGAGCCGAACAGCGTCGTCGCATTGATGCTGGCGGCGGAGAAGCCGGCGCCGTATTGCGGGTTGATCAGGAAGTCGCTGACGACCCGCGCGGGATCGGCGTCGATTCCGTTGACGCCCGTACCAGCGAGAGCGCCAATGATCTCGAAATTGTGATTGCCGATGTCGGCTTCGTCGCCGAGCTGATAACTCGCCGCGCAGGCGTAGCATGTGCCTTGATATGCAAGCGCCTGGATGGGATACGCTGACGAGAGGTAGCCCCAGACCGTCTGCGGCGTGGTTCCGTTGAACAGCGTCAGCCCGAGCTCGGCGAGCGTGTAGGTCGATTGGTCCCTCCAGATAACGGCGATTCCCGAAATCGGCCCCTCGCAGAGCGCCATGATGAGGTCGGCGGTATAAGTGTAGCTCGAGGCGCCGCCGCCGCCGAAGAAACCGCCCTTGCCGCCGCTGCCGCCGCCGTGGGTCTGAAAATTCTGATACCAGACTATGTTCGCAGCCGCCTTGGTCTGTCCCCACACAATGGGGATCGGCAGCGTATTGACCGAGGTCTGTAGTTGAAGCCCGGTGTAATCGGGCGTAGTTGCGGCCTTGGAGTTGCGAAACCAGCTCACGGTTCTGGCCTCCAGTAGCTCGCGAACCTCGCTTGCGGCAAACGAGCGGCGACTTCGACGTTGTGCGTGATCTCCTCTTCGAGGACGATTCGCGCGGGATGGAAGGCGTGCACGATCGCCAACGGTCCGGACTGAGTGACGATTCCGCCGTGGCTGAAACAGCGGCCGTATTTGAACAGGATCACGTCGCCGGGCAGCGGCGAGGTGACCTCGTGCGCGCGCGCCAGCAGGAAGCTGAGATAGCGCTCTTCGCCGCGATGCAGGTGCCAATCCTTGACATAGGGGCGGGGGTCGAACGGCTCGACCAGGCCCAGGTCACAGAACACCCGCACCAGCAGCATCGCGCAGTCGCAGCCGGCGCCCCTCACGTCGGCCATGTGATGATAGGGCGTGCCCACCCATGCGCGCGCGGACGCGACGACGGCGCTTCGCGCTTCGCGTTCGGCGAGTGGCGAATGGCGAGTGGCGAGTGGAGCAACGACTTCGCCATTCGCCATTCGCTATTCCCCCAATGCCCCCTGCCTACTGCCCATTGTTAGAAAGCGATCTGCGGCGGCGGCACGAACGGGAAGCCTCGGAAATTGGCGAGATTGTTGAACCGCGACTGGCACGTCGCGCGCGTGTGGTCGCAGCCCGCATAGACCGTGAAGGCGTCGCCCGTCGCGCAAGGCGACGGCAACGGGTAGATCAGCGTGAGCGAGGCGCCGACGGCTACGTTCTTGACGGTCGCGCGCAGGTTTGCGTTGACGCCCGAGGCGAAGACGATCGATCCCTGGGAGTGGCTCGCCAGTGCGCCTGGGAAGTTGATCAGGCTCGAGGTCGAGCCGCCGCCGACGATCCCGCTCGCGGCGTAGGTTCCGCGAATGATTCCGCAGCCCGAATCATATAGCGTGTGCAGACAGGTCGGCGAATAGAGGTTCCTCGGCATGTCGTAGTCGAGCACGACGAGATCTGACGCGATGGTCAGCGTTGCGTTCGTCCGCCCGACGATATCGACCGTCGAGACCCTGCCGTGAAACAGCGTCACGCCGCCGATCGGCGTCTGACCCAGCGCGCTCATGAAGACGCGGTCGCGCTGCACGGTCGCGCCATCCATGGCGCCGTCGCGCAATGCGTTCAGGAATGGCGAGCCGTTGATGAGATCGGTCGGCCGCGCCGCGATCGTGATCTGTTGCTTGTCGACTTCCAACCCGACCGAGGCCTTGTATTTCAACCCCTGCACGAGCGGCCCGTCGGCGGCGAAGGTGAATCCGTTGTAGACGACCGGCTGGTCGACGTTGGTGTAAGTGAGCACCGTTCCCGTCGAAAGCGTGAAAGTGAAGCAATCGGCGAACGCGATCGGTGCGTCGGGCGCGGCGCGCGCAGCATTGAGGAAGTCGATGAGCGCGGTCGAGGCGGTCTTCATGACGTGCGCACCGAGCGGAACTTGAGGCTCTCCAACGTCCAGAGGTTTTCCGCGAACTGCTCGAAGTCCAGGGAATCATCGTCGAATCGGCATTCGAAGGCATAGCCGAACGACGCGCCGATCAGCGCGCCGCTCATCGGCGGCGTTGTGAAAACGAGGTTGCTGGGCGGGACGACCGACCAGCCTGTGCTTTGCGCAACGCCGCCGACGGTCACCTGGAAAACGCTCGTCACCCACCCGACCGGTTCGACAAAGCCGCCGAGCACCCTTGCGAATGCAAAGCTCGTCGTCGAGCCGTCGCCGGTCGCAAAGATCTGGCCCGAAACCGAATTGTCCGTCGGGTCCGTGTAAAGGAACGTGCCGAATTGCCCCTGGCATTGCAGGAACAGTCCCATCAGGCTCTGCAGCGATTGCCCGACGAGACCCGGATAGGAGATCGAATCCGAGCCGAGCCCGTCGAAGGTCGCCTCGAATTCCCAGAGCGGATATTCGTAGTTCGCAAAGCGGACCTCTCGGCCCGAAACGTGTGGGGCGATGATGGTCGACCATTTCGGCTTCTTATGGACGCTCCAGCCTTGGCCGGGGAGGGACGGGAAAACGGGTGGCGTGGTCATGGGTTTTCCTGGAGGGAATAGCGAATGGGCGCTCGGTGGCGTTGCTGACGGTTCGGCAAAGCGGCGAATTTCGGCTTGAACCGCCCCCAGCGGATATTGTCTGGCATCACGGGACTCCGGGACTATTCACTCGATCGTCTCATGAGGCCGCACTAGGCTCTCGGGAATCTCAGCGAGGTCGAGGCGCCCGTATTTGTCCGCGCAGGGTTCGCAGAGATAGAAGACGTGCCACGCCCAGTCCGCGGTGACCAGGCCGCCGTCGCAACCGCAATTCGCGCAAAAGACGCGCTCCATCTCGGCGGCCCCGAGCCGCCGCATGCGAAACCGCACCGTGCGATCGCGGCGCGCAGCCAGGCGGCAATCGGGAAGGCGCGCCTTTAGCCCATCTTCCCGGGCCGCGGCCAAGGGTCAAATGCCTTCGCTGAATTCGACGGTCATATCGAACGAAACACTGTTCGTCGACGCAATCGAGGTGAATTCGATATCGACCGGATTGGTCGCATTCGACATCATCTGTACTTTCGCGAAAGAATCCCGGGGAGCCCAGCCGCCCATGCCACCCTCCTGGGGGAACCCGATTGAAACGCGCGTCGTCAATGCGGCGCCAGGCGTGATCGCCGAGCCGTCATTTTTCCAAACGCTCTGCGCTGCCGGGGCGAGAAGGTTCCTAGCCCTGGGGGTCGTTGGGGCGCCCCCCGTGGCGGTGGCGCCCGTATTGGTTTTGACGCGCGCCACCGCCGCTCCGATCGCCGCAGTTCCGAACGGCGCGAAATAGACCCCATAGAGTCCGAAAGATTGCTGGTTTGGGACCGTTGCCGCCCAAAGATGCGTGGTTTCCGTCCCCACAGTCGCGTTGCTGGCCGTCGAACGATTGACGTCATAGTAGAATGGCACGATTTGTCCTCTTTTTGGGACTCGAGAAGTTGGTTCGCACGATTTCGTTCTGCGTCCTGATATCTCGCGACTCCGAGATTATTTACTCGTCGATCGCCTCATGAGGCCGCACCAGGCTTTCGGGAATTTCTGCGAAGTCCCTCACGCGCCTTCGCTGAATTCGACGGTCACATCGAATGGAACACTGGTGGCCGACGCGATCGAAGTAAATTCGATATCGACCGGATTGGTTGCATTCGCCATCATCTGGACTTTGGCGAAAGAATCAAGCGGAGCCCATCCACCTGTGCCGCCCGCCTGTGCAAATCCAATTGAAACGCGCGTTGTCAACGATGCGCCGGCCGTGATCGCCGAGGCGTCATTTTTCCATACGCTCTGCGCTGCCGGCGCAAGAAGGTTCCGAGCCCTGGGAGTCATCGCGGTTCCGCCTGAGGCGGTGGCGCCCATATTGGTCTTGACGCGCCCGACTGCAGCTCCGATCGCTGCGGTTGCGGACGGCGCGAAGTAGACGCCACAGATTGCGACAGTTTGTTGATTTGAGACCGTCGCCGCCCAGAGATGCGTGGTTTCCGTCCCCTCGGTCGCGTTGGTCGTAGTCGAGCGATTGACCTCATAGTAGAAAGGCATCGGCAGCAGCCCTCTCTTTGACGCTCGAGAGACATATCACGTCGTCGTCGTCCGCATTTTAACGACCTGCAGCTCGAACAGCATCGCCATGAACTCCTCGAAATCGACTATGTCTTCGGCGAAGCGACATAGCCACAGCGCACCGAAATCCGCCGACACGGTTACGCCGGCGCCCGGCGCGCTGGCGAACGTGACGACGGGCGCGTAGCCAGAAGAAACTGACCAGTCCCCGCCGGGAAGTGCGTCGCCGTTCAGATAGACCGCCGAGACGCCCAATGTTCCGTAGACCGATTCCATGTAGGAACCCCACGAGCGTCGCAGCGCGAACTGGGTCATCGCGCCGTCGCCGCTACCGAGCCCTTGCCCGGTGATTTCAGCGAGACCCGGCGGCGCGAGCCAGAACGGCGTTTCAGCGCCCTGCATCTGCCCAAAGAAGCCGGCGATCGCCTGCATCTCGGCGTAAGCGGTCGCCGAACGCAGCAGATCATAAGTCAGCTCGATGTCGTAATAGGCGGTCGCGTGATGCGGTCGGCGGATCGAGCGTCCGGCGACATGATCGACGACGTCAGTTGCAAACCGCGGCTTCACGTGCGTCGACCAGCCGAGAGCCGCCAGCGTCGGAAAGATCGAATAGGTCCCCGGCATCGGCGGCGGCGACGGCGCAACCGGCAGCAGCGTGGGGCCGCGACCGTTGATCCAGTTGCCGGCCTGCCAATTGCCCGCGTCGCCCCACTCGCTTCCGCGGATCGGAAACACGGGGAAAGGCCGCGCGTCCCAGTTCCAGACGCAAGAGAACGCGAACTGCAGCATGACGATGCCGCCAACCGTTTCGTTGTTGCCGCCTGTGACCCAGTAGTCATAGATCGCCTGCAATCCGAGCGCGGAAATCGTGTCGTCGCGCAGCGGGATCAACCCACCCCCTGCATTCGGATTCCAGATCGACCAGTAGGGCGTGAAGCTCTCAACCGAGTCGGGTGCATAGAACACGTTTGGCTGATTGGTCCCCTTGTCGCAGGACGGCACGCCGTATTCGAGAAACATCAGCGATTTCGAATTTGGAACCCACTCGGTCTGCGGTCCCTGCGGCGCCCAGCCAGAACCTACGTCATAGACCGCATGGTGCGGATTGTTCCACCACCAGCGCAGTTGCTTGTTGGCCAGGATTTGCTGGTCCGAATAATAGGGGCTGCGCGATTGCGCGAGCCGATCGCCCTCGGGAAGTGAAACGGTGAGATCGGACCCCCCTGGATCGAGGCCTGGCCCTCCGTTCGTCCCGTCGTTGTAGAACCAGTTGAACTTCTCGCCACCCTCGATGTTCGCCTGCAAATATGGGATCGAATAAATTGACGGCGAGCCGGAAAGCCCGAGGCCGCTCATCGCCGCGGACGAAGGGGGCCAGGGTCCCGACGGCGCGGGCGCGAGCCAATTGAGTTGGTCGAGGCCCTCTTCGCCCGTCGTCCAGTCGCTCATCGGCAAATAATTGTCGAGGCCGACGATGTCGATGTTCGAACTCGCCCATAGCGCGTCGAGGTGCGGCCATTGGCCGTTTTCGCCGGGGTGCTGGAAGCCCATCCAGTCCGACCAATCGGCGGAATAGGCGACGAGGTTCTCGAGCGACGAGAGATTCTTCGTCAGGCTCTGCCCATCGAAAATCGAGCGAACATCGTTGGCCAGCGTCTGCAATCCCGCGACGAACGGGTAGTCCCATATCGCATGTCCGGAGCCGTCGATTACTCCCGCCTTGGTCCAGGCGGGGCCCCGGATCGTCTCCAACCCGCGCAGCTCCGAGCCGAGCACGAAAAGATTGACGCCGCCCGCAATCGCGCAGAGCCAGGCGTAATGCAGGATCATCCGCCGATAAGTGTAGTCGGTCCCCGACCCGGAATAAGCGACCGTGAGATTGACGTCGTCCGGCGTGAAGTCGGAGGTCGTCGCCGCGCCGAGAAACGCATTCACGGCGCTCGTCGCCGCCGAGCTCACGCCGGGCGAATAGGTCATCTGCCCGCGCCAGGGCAGGCCGGCCGAGGTCATGAGGATGAATGGATAGAAGACGACCTTGAAGCCACGCGACTTGAGGTCTCGGATGCATCGTACGAGGCTCTGATCGCTCGGGGTTCCTCCATAGATGAAATTGTCGCCGCTCTGCGGGATCGCGATCAGACCCGGCGAGCTCTGATTGAGACCAGATACCCGCCACTCGTCCGCGCCGCCCGCGCTCAGTTGGAATTCGCCCCCGATATAGGTTGTCGAGGGATAGAGTTGATTCGAGCCCGGCGTCAGGCCATTGCAGAACCAGGCGCAGACGATCGAAACTGTGGTGCATTCGGGATGTGCCGCCTGCAACTGGTCGATCGAGTAGGAATAATCGGTCTTCGAGCCGCCCGGCGCGAAGAACGTGTTGATCGCAGAGAGGCTGGCGCCAACCCGGGCGCCTAAATAGGCGACCGTGTCATAGGTGAATTCCCCGGTCGACGGCAGCAAATGGACGCCTGCGACAAACCCCATGACCACGCCTCAAAGCTGCGACAGACGCCGCGTCCCCAAATGCGCCCCGTGCCGCACCGCTTCGTCGATCGCTTTCATCATCGTCGAACTGTTGGCTTTCATCCACTGCGCGACCGAACCGGAATCGACGGCGGAAACGTGGAAGGTGGTGGTGGGGTGGACATTCACGGTGGCTCGCGATGAGCCGCCTTGCGGCGCTTCGCCCCCGAGCATGTCGCGAAAAGCGCCCGCCTGAGCCGCCGGCATGACCAGCTCATCGTGGTGGATGAGCGTCAGCATGTCCTCGGGGACGGTCCACATGCCGATGTCGGCGGACGCAACGGCGCCGGCCATGCTGGCGACGGTGGCTTGCGCGGCCTCCGCGGGACCCGCGGCGAACGGCCCCATGATCGGCGCGAGAAAGCCGAAGACGCCCGCGAATGCCTCGGCGGCCGACGACAGAATCGAGC
>JBAQGU010000385.1:0-5203 GCA_049287975.1 Roseiarcus sp. | reverse complement strand
GCTTAGTCTGGGTTGCTTCGCTTTGCTCGCAATGACGGAGAGCGCTGTTGAAAACCGTGCCGACGGGAGCAAATCGCCTGCTTCAGGTCGCCTCCGCCCTAATCTCCGCATCGTCAACGGATCGACTGCCTTATGAGCACCGCCATCCTCACCGCTCGCCCTCGGGAGAAAGGCGGATCCTCGACTCTCTTCGGCGGTTGGGAAATCGGCCTGCTCGTCATCATGGCGCTGCTCTATCTGGGCGGCCTCTATCTGAATCCGGCGTTTTTTGGCTCTACGGGGGCGCTATTCTCGGTTCTTCGCGACGCTTCCCGCTATGGCGTGATGGCGGTCGGCATGACCTTCGTCATCGTCAACAAGGAACTCGACCTTTCGGTCGGCTCGACCTTCGGCCTGACGGCGACGATCTTCGGCATGGTGTTCGCGCCGACCTATTTCAACATGAGCGTCGGCGTCGCGGTCTTCTGGTGCCTGATGCTCGGTCTGACGATCGGCCTCATCAACGGAATTCTGGTCACGGTCCTGGAGGTCCCCGCCTTCATCGCGACACTGACGATGCTGTTCATCGGCCGAGGCGTCATTCTCGGCCTGACCGGCGGCAAGAACATCGCTTTCGAGATCAAGGCTGGCGAGACGAGCGGATTTTTCGGCCTCGGCGAAATCAACACGTTCGGCTTCAACAATCAGATCCTGCTCTTCCTGCTCATCGCCGCGGTCGGCGCGGTCACGCTGGCGCGCACATCGATCGGCTGGACGACTTACGCCACCGGCGGAAACGAGCAGGGCGCGCGCTATGCCGGCATCAACACGCGCCTGGTTCGCATGCGCTCCTACATCCTGTCCTCGCTCTGTGCGGTCACCGCCGGGTTGATGAACGTCGCGCAGAGCAAGGATGCGGACCCCCAATTCGGGCTCGGCGCGGAATTGATCGCGATCGCATCGGTGATCGTGGGCGGCGCTGCGATTTTCGGCGGGCGCGGACGGATCATCGGCTCCTGCCTCGGCGCCATTCTGATCGGCCTGATCGACAAAGTGCTGCGCGAAGGCGTGCCGATCACGCGAATCATCGATGTCGGCGGCGAGAAAATGGAAGTCGCGGCCGTATCGCAGTTGCCGCCCGGCGCGGTGCCGGCGTTTCTCGGCGTTGTGCTCATCATCGCCGTGCTGATCGAGCCCTGGCTGGTGCGCCGGCGCGCGCTGGCACGTTTTTGGGCCTGGTTGCGCGGCCGGCCGCCGCCGCCGATCCCCGAGTTGGGAGGCGTAGCCATCGCGGGCGTGCAGACGCGCGGCACGGTTGCGCAGTCGCGGGGGATCGGCAAGCGCGGGCTGACCGCCTTCTTCTACCGCCGCGACGCGGCGGCGGTGATGTTGATGATCGCGTTGTGGCTGTTCGGGCTGTGGGCGAGGCCGGATTTTTGGGCCGGGCTCGACAACACCTTCTCGACCCTGCTCGCATTTTCCGAGATCGCGCTGCTGGCGGTCGGGCTCACCTTCGTGATGGCGAACGGCGACATCGATCTCTCCGTCGGTTCGGTCCTGGCTTTGTCGGGAGCGGTTGCGGCGGTGGTCATGAAGGACACGGATTGGGGGCCTCTCGCGGCGGTGTTCGCAGGCATCGCGTCGGGGGTGCTGGCGGGCGCGATCAACGGCTGGCTCACCGCCTATGTCGGGCTCCCCGCCTTCATCGCGACGCTCGGCACATTCTACTGGGCGCGCGGCGTCGGTTCCTCGATCGTGGCGGGCACGCAGCTCAACGGCTTTCCCGAATCGTTCAACCTGATCGGACGCAATTTCTATGAATTGCTCGATGTGCTCGGCATCGCGCCGACCGCGGGCCTCGCCCGCGCGGTCGCCGAGGCGGTCAGCGTCCAGACCGTCTTCATCATTCTGGTCGCGGTCGTCGCCGGCGTCGCGCTCGCAAAGACTCCGTTCGGACAAATGGTCTACGCGATCGGCGGCAATGAGCGAGCGGCGAATTTCGCCGGCATCAACACGCGGCGCCTGCGTTTCACGTCGATGGTCGTTTCAGGCACATGCGCCGGTTTCGCGGGCGTCATCTACGACGCATTTTATCGCAGCTACATCCCGACCGCGGGCCAGCTGCGCGAGCTCGACGCGATCTCGTCGATAATCATCGGAGGCGGATCGATTTTCGGCGGCTATGGCACGATGATCGGCTCCATGGCCGGCGCGGCTGTCATCACCTTGATTCGGTCGTTGCTGTCGCTGCAGATCATTCTGAGGGATGGGAGTTCGTTCGTGCTGCCGCAACAATGGCAGAACGTTTTCATCGGCGGAATCCTGATCAGCGCCGTGGTCGGCGACATCTGGTTGCGTCAGAACAACATTTTCTCGAACTGGTTTGGCAGGGCGCGCGCGAGGCAGGAGCCGTCCGCTCGGACTTTGGAGAAAGAAGCGTGACGATTCCGATTGTCGAGATGCGGGCGATCTACAAGAGCTTCGGCCCCGTGCAGGCGCTGGGCGATGTCCACCTCGAGCTCATGCCCGGCGAAGTGCTCGGATTGGTGGGCGACAATTCGGCGGGCAAATCGACGTTGATGAAAATCCTCACCGGCGCCTATCAGCGCGACACCGGCGAAATCTTCGTCAACGGCGAGCCCGTGCGCTTCAAGAGCCCGCACGAGAGTCGCGATCGCGGCATCGAGATGATCTACCAGGATTTCGCTCTGTGCGGCAATCTGGACGTCGGCCAGAACATCTTCCTCGGGCGCTGGCCGCTCCGGTTCGGCTTGTTCGTGGATCGGACGCGAATGCACCGGGATGCGCGAGAGATACTGAACCGCCTCAAGGTCGACGTGAACTCGGTCTACCAGAAGGTCGAAAGCCTGTCGGGCGGCCGCCAGCAATCGGTCGCGATCGCCCGCGCGATCTCGTTCAACCCGAAGGTGGTGATTTTCGACGAGCCGACCGCCAATCTCTCCGGTCCCGCGACCGAACGCTTGCTGGAGACCATCGTCGAACTCAAGAATCACGGCGTCGCGCAAATCATCATTTCGCATCGCCTGACCGATATTTTCGAGGTGGGCGACAGGGTCATGGTGCTCAAGCGCGGACGCAATGTCGGCGTCCGTGACGTCGCTGCGACCAGCGAGAAGGAAGTGCTGGAATTGATCGTTTCCGGCGTGCCGGAAACCGTCCCCGAGGAGGTCGAACTGACCTCGGCGCCGTGACGCTTGCCCCCCTCTCCCGCTCTTGCGGGAGAGGGCTGGGGTGAAGGTCGTGGGAGTTCCGACGACCCTCATCCGGCGCTCTGCGCCATCTTCTCCCGCAACAGCGGGAGAAGGGTAGCAAGAGAAAGGCTCCCGCATGGATGAAGTCAGCTATGTCAACGGCGAGACCCGCATCTTCGGGATCGTCGGGCACCCGATCGCGCAGGTCCGCTCCCCGGAGATGGTCACGGCGGAACTGGTGCGTCGCGGCCGCAACGCGATTCTGATTCCGATCGACGTGCTTCCCGGGGATTTCGACGCCTGCCTCGCGCAACTGATGCGCGTTGCGAACCTCGACGGCCTGATCTTCACGATACCGTTCAAGCAGGCGGCCTGCCGGCTGGCGAGCGCGCTGGGAGAACAGGCGCGAAGCGTCGGCGCCATCAACGCCCTTGCGCGCGGACGCGAGGGTTGGGTCGGGGATGTTTTCGATGGCCTCGGATGCGTCGAGGCGTTCCGGCGCGCCGGGCACTCCTTCAAGAACCAGCGCGTGATACTCATCGGCGCCGGCGGCGCCGGCCGCGCGATCGCATTCGCCGTGGCGGCGGCAGGCCCGAGGTCGCTGCGGATTTTCGACATCGACGCCGAGCGGGCTTCGCGGCTCGCCGCGAGCATCGCCGAGCTGAAGCTTGACATCGACGCCCGATTCGGCAAGCCGACGGTCGAGGCCGTCGACATCCTGATGAACGCCTCGCCAGTCGGAATGTTGAGTGATCCGCGAACGCCGATCGAGGTTGCGCAAATACCGCCCGCGGTCATCGTGTTCGACGCGATCGTCAAGCCGGAACCGACACGCCTGCTCGAACTCGCGCAGCAAAGCGGCTGCCGCACTGTGTTCGGCCGACAGATGATGCACGGCCAGATCAGCAAGGTCGTCGATCATTTCGAGAAGCATAACGCGACTCTTGCGTAGCGATATCGCGGATCGGAAACCCCTTCTCCCCTTGCGGGAGAAGGTGGCGCGTAGCGCCGGATGAGGGGTCGGGCCACGACGTGCGTGAGAAGGCAAACAATCGATATCGCCTGTAGTCAGCCGATCTCTCACGCAATGGCTCGAAGCCGGCGCCTGAGGCGCCAACCCCTCATCCGGCCCTTCGGGCCACCTCCCCCGCAAGGGGGGAAGGAGCGCGACGAGTGGGGGAAAAGCCGGCGGCGCCGCGACTGGTTCTTGAACGCAGGCGGAAAAACCGCTCTGCTGCAACGTAGCGCGCCGACTCCCCGGCGCAGGCTTGTCTCGAGGCGAGATGACCCTAGATACCCTGGTGAATTTTACCGAAGCCGAAATCAGGCCCTTCTTTACCGCCAACGCGTTGTCCGCAGGCGCGCTCTACTGCCAGCAGCTGCGCGTCCAGGCATTCGAGCGCAACGGCGACATCATTTCCGCGAAGGTGCAAGGCAACGAGCTGAAGGCCTATCGGCAATCGATCCTGGTGGAGCGGGAGGGTGGCCGGCTCAGGATATCGAGCAGTTGCACCTGTCCCATCGGCTTCAACTGCAAGCACGTCGCGGCGGCCCTCTTCGAGCATTTCCAACGCCGATCGAATCCCTCCTACACCCGCTCTCGGCCGCTTCCCGCCGTGATCTACATGCCGCCGGAGAAAAGCCCGCCGCCCCCGGCGTTGGTCCCTGCGCCGCCCAGGCCAGCCCGGCCGCCGGCGCCCTCCGAGCCGGATGCGCTTCCGCCGGATCTCGCGGGTTGGCTCCAGCGCCTCGAACAGGCCGTGCAGCCGGATTCGGAAGCCTACCTTGCCTCCACCCCGGGAAGGTTGCTCTATATACTCGCGCCTTCGTGGAGCGGCGCTGGGACGCCCAATATCAAAGTGGAATTTGTAACCGTACGGGTCCTCAAAAGCGGCGGCTATTCCAGCTCGACCGGTCGTTTTCACCCCGAGTCGATACGCTCGTCCAACGCGCCGAAACATCTGCGGCCCTCAGACTTTCGGATCTTCCGAGCGATGCGCCCGGACCAGTAC